>JADFCT010000458.1 GCA_017161665.1 Candidatus Sumerlaeota bacterium | reverse complement strand
CTCTGCAGCTTGAGTGAAAAATGGGCACCCAAACAGAAAAAAAACAACGAAATTGATAATAGGCATAGGATAATTCATAGGATTCATCTCCTGTATAATTGGTTATATGCCGATAAAAGGGTTAACAACATTGATATAGTAATCCCATATTGTATACAAAAAAAAAGAGCGGTTCAATGCAGCATCACTTGTCCGCCCGTCACAGGCAGGGCCTGGCCGGTTTCGTATTGCTGTTCCATGAGGTAGAGGATGGCGCGAGTGACGTCTTCGGCCTGACAGCCCCGGCCCATGGGTACCTTGGACTCGTAGAAGGCCTTGACGTCGGCGACGGTCCGGGCGCCGGGGACTTTGTTGGCGCGCAGGTATTGGACAAAGAGGCCGTTTTCGGGATCGGACCACAGGGGGCCGTCAAAGAAATTGCCCGGACAGACGGAGTTGACCTTGATGCCGTCGTCCACGAGTTCGAGGGCGAAGGACTGGGTCAGGCCGATGCCGCCGAATTTGCCGCCCGCGTAGGCGAAATTTCGGTTCGAGCCGACGAGGCCCGACTTGGAATTGATCTGGACGATGTCGCTCCGGTACTCGGGCCGGGCCAGGTGCTGGGCGGCCAGGACGGGGACGGCCTTCTGGACACAGAGGTAGTAGCCCTTATAGTTGACGGCCGTCACGAAATCGAAATCTTTTTCGGGCTGGGTCTTGACGCTCTCGGCTTTGAGGACGCCGGCATTGGAAATGAAGAGGTCGAAACCACCGTAATGGCGCGTGACCTGTTCGATGGCGTTGGCGATGGATGGTCCGTTCGTGACGTTAATGGCCAGCCCCAGGGCGCGATCGGGGCCGTATTGCTCGTTGACGGCCTGAGCGGCCGATCGGGCCCCTTCTTCGTTAATGTCGGTCAGGACGACGGTGGCCCCATGGGCGACCAGCCCCAGAGCGATTTCATAGCCGAAGCCCTGGGCGGCGCCGGTGACGACGGCGATTTTTCCGCTTGCCCGTCCGGTTGTCGGCGTGGGCTCCTTAATAGAGAAAAGGCCCAAGCCGGGAACGAATACTTCTGTCCGGTCGTCCTGTCCGGCCATGGCGGCTCGCAAGGCTTCAATCTGTTCGGCGGGCGATCCGTTGGTCGGCGGCGTAAAGGAAATGGCCGTCGCCGGAAGTGTTTGCGTTTCGGTAAACCGGACGCGAGGGAGTTGTCCGTCCGCGTTCATGGAGAGGGCGCGCAGGGCCGGGGCGATGGTCTGGATGAGTGACATGGAGACCGGGAGTCCTTTCGTTCAAGGTTGCGTGTCGCAATCATAAGGAACGAAGGGCGCTTTGTCGAACGAAAGCTGGCGTCCCGTCCGGCATTCGGACCTGGGCCCAGCCATCGGGAAGGATCGACAGGCGCAGGACCTTCCAACCGGCCTGTGGGGGCGTGTCGTAAACGGGCCCGGCGTCTTCTCGGGGGGCAATAAAGGCTTCCGGCGCCTCGCCGACCAGAATCGCCCAGGGGCGGCTCTGATGATACGCCTTAGCGGCGGCGGTAAAGGCGAAAATCAAAAAAACGACCATGACCATCTGTCCCAGGCGCATGATCAGGCGTCGCGGTCTTCCCGCCCGTCGCAGCAGTGTGGCCACGGAAAACAACAATAGAGCCGTCCACCAGGCCACGGCGAGGATGTGTAGCGTTTCTTCAAGGGCGAAGAAGCCGGCGAAGGTGGTGAAGAGAAGGAGGAGAATGAAGGGCTCGCGGAAGTTCTCCGGCGGGCTGACCTGTCGCAGATTCCGCTGGAGGTTTTCATCGCGGGGAATCTGGCGCAGGGCTTTTTCATAGTGCCAGACGGCGAGGCCGGTGTCGCCCGCGTTGTACCAGGCGTTGCCCGCGTTGTAGTGGAAGGCGGGATAGTCCAGCCCCGCGTCGATCAGGGCCTGATAGATTTCGGCAGCCTGCAGGTAGTCACCTTTGAAATACAACTCGTGGGCTTCCCGCGCCAGATCCCGCTTTTGATATTGTGTCATGAGCGGCACGTCTTCAACGTCCAACGCCTCCATGGTCGCTTGGGCATACACGGGCCGGGAACCCATTGCCATGAACAAAACAAGGAACGCCGTCCCGATCCCAAGGAAGGAGGGGCTTGAGCGTCTGTATCGTGTCAAATCATCCATTACAATTTTTTCTCCAATATCCGAATCAACCGATTCGCCTCGGTCCAGTGGGCGTCGATGTCCGGGGCGGTCGATGGGGCATAGCGAACGGCGTCGCTGGTTTCCAGAAAGCGATAGAGCGCCTCGGCGAGGTCGTCGTCGCTGGT
Organism: Candidatus Sumerlaeota bacterium; assembly: GCA_017161665.1. Classification (GTDB taxonomy): domain Bacteria; phylum Sumerlaeota; class Sumerlaeia; order JADFCT01; family JADFCT01; genus JADFCT01. Next base: position 519 of record JADFCT010000458.1, on the reverse strand, counting down.
TTTTGTTTTGACGGCTTCACGAAGTTCCCCATTCGTCGCGCCTGCCGTGGCCAGGGCCATCCGGTCCGCCACGAGTCCACGCAGGGCCACAGCGGCTTCGGCATAGAAATCTTCCGTCCGATTGTCTTTCATGGCCAGGGCCGCGGTCTTGAGCCGTTGGGAGGCCCGGTCCTTGGAGCGGGCGGAACGGGCGAAGGCCGTGTCCGTTTCAAAACGGCGCCGACGGGCCCCATACGCCATGGCTCCCAGGAAAATCAGGATCGGAGGCATCTGAAGGAGCCAGTAAAGACCGGATCCCGTGAAGGGCTTCCGGGGGCGGAAATCGTGATCCGTGTCGGTCTTGATTGAACTGATATTGACCTGTTTGCGAAGGGTGCGCGCTTTGGGATTATCGCCATTTACAGGCAGCTGGGCCGATTCAATGGTATAAATCCCCTGGTTGCGGTTGGGATCCACTTGCACGGTCAGCGGAATGGGATTGGATTGAATGGTCTGGTATGCGTCCTGTGTCGGATTGAA
>JADFCT010000457.1 GCA_017161665.1 Candidatus Sumerlaeota bacterium | reverse complement strand
TCGGTGGCGATGATCGCGTCCCCACCCGTCAGGCGGTGCAATTCCTCAATGACCCACTGTGGCTTGATGGTGTCTGTGTTTTTGTCGTAATACAACGGCGTGCGTTCTTTCCAGGTCTTGATCTGGGCCACCCACTCCGGATGTTCCAATGGCTGAATTTCGTCAATGAGGCCCCGAAGGATCTGTTTGCATTCGCCCACCACTGGTGTTGTGACGGCGATATTCTTGGAGATGGCGGAGGGATCCACATCAATGTGAATAATGTTTCCGCGGCAGTTCGGTGCGAAGGTCGCCAGTTTCCCCGTAACGCGATCATCAAATCGGGCGCCGACAGAAATGAGGCAGTCGCATTCATTGACGGCGTGATTGGCGTAAGCGGTTCCATGCATGCCCAGCATTTTGAGCGCGAGTTCGTGATTTTCAGGGAAGCATCCCAGGCCCAGCAGCGTGGTGGTGACCGGGATGTTGCATTTTTCCGCCAGGGCCTGGACCTCTGCGGAGGCGTTCGAGGCGATTACGCCGCCGCCACAGTAAAGGACCGGCTTCTGGGCGCGTTCGATAGCCCGCGCCGCCTGAGCGATCTGGCGGGGATTGCCCTCCGTCGTGGGTTTGTACGAACGAATCTCTACCGCTTCCGGATACACATAGTTTTCAACGACTTGATTCTGCACGTCCTTCGGCAGGTCGATGACAACCGGCCCCGGCCGACCCGTTGTGGCGATATGGAAGGCTTCTTTAATCGTCTGGGCCAGTTCGCCCACGTGTTGGACCAGGAAATTATGTTTGGTACACGGGCGCGTGATGCCCACCACATCGGCTTCCTGGAAGGCGTCATTCCCGATGACGGCTGTCGGGACCTGCCCACTGAACATGACCAGCGGAACGGAATCCATGTAGGCGGTCAACAGAGCGGTGATGGTGTTCGTGGCGCCGGGGCCCGAGGTAATCAGCATGACGCCGGGCTTGCCGGTGGAGCGCGCATATCCGTCGGCCATGTGGCCCGCGCCCTGTTCATGTCGCACGAGGATGACCTTGACTTTGTTTCGCGCCGCCACGGCGTCCATGAGATCGAGAATGGCTCCACCCGGAAATCCAAAAGCCACTTCCACACCTTCGCGTTCCAACGCGTCGGCGACTATTTGAGCGCCTGTCATCTTCATTGTTTGTTCGACTCCTGTAAATCAGTATCCTGCTTTGGGTTTCTGTGTCGTTTTCGAAATACGTTAGAAATCGAATGGCCTCAAAGCAACCTGTTTTTCCATTTTGGGGTGTGGCCGACTGCCGGCGAAAAAAATCGGACCCGGAAGTCCGGGTCCGATGATACATGCGTCTTGTGACATGCCGCGCTTATTCAGCGTCGTCTCCAGCGATATTGATCGAATGGGATTGCAGGATCGTGCCACGCTTCCATTCCAGATCAATCAGCGCCTTGTTGTAGTCGATAATGGCGCTCAGGTAGTTGGAACGGGCGATGGCCAAGTCTTCCTGAAATTCAATCACCTGTTGCTGTGGGGAAACGCCCGTACGGTACCGAAGCATTTCGTTTTGAAGTTTCAGATATTCAAAGGCTATTTGCTGGCTTGACAACTGGATGCGCGGATAGGCGCTATCGACGGCGCGCACACTGGCGCGGACTTCGGATGCCAAGTCTTCAAGAAGAGAACGGAATGAGAGTTTGATCTGCTCGACGGATTTCTGTGTTTCCTTCAGTTGGTAGCGTGCCCGGCGATTCTGGAGGGGGTAGCTGAATTCGAGGCCGGCGCCCCAGCTGTAGTGACGCGAATGAGCGGCGTCTTCCTTGGCTCGCCAATAATCATGAGACCAGCCGATCAGGCCGTATTGAAAGAAGGTGCTCAAATCGGGAAGCAGCGCGTTTTTGCGCACACGGAGCTGTTCCGCAAGGTTCTCTGCCTGAAGGCGCACACTGGCCACTTCGGGACGGAATGTGTATGCGTCTTCCAAACATTTTTCGATCGGATCCATCTGAGACTTAATGGACAGCGGTTCATCCAGTGGCAGCAGTGTATAATTCCACATCTCATGGCCCGGACGCAAACGCAGGCGACGCTTCAATTCGTCTTGCAGGTTGTTGATCTGTTGCATTTCACTGATCAATTGTCCATTCCAGCGGGCGACCTGGGAGCGAGACTGGGCGATATCCTGTGGCACGCCCATTCCTTCCTCCGCATAGGCCATATTGACAGCGAGCAGGTTTTCGGCCTGGCGAATGGACAAGACCGTCACACGCGCTTTGTTCACCGCGCCGACCAGATCCCAGTACAGGCTCATGACGCCGGCCACTTCGCTCATCACCGTCTGGCGCCAGTCTTCAAAAGCGATGTCTTTGTTGTTGCGGGCGATGCGAATGTTCGCTTTGGTGATCGTTGATCCCAGTCCCTTGAGGATGGGATGGTCAAAACGGAAGACGACATCCTGTTCATACGCTGGATAGGGCGCCGAGAGGCTGCCAACGGGTTTATTGCGAGATTCAATGGCATTGAGCGAAAAGGCGCCACCGGTCTCAATCAATTGGCGGAGTCCCACCGAGCCGTTGTAGGTGTGGCTTTCCGATTCCGGATACTCCAATTTTTTCTGGTCAATTTCTTTGCCCGTTTGCGGATCGAATCGGGAGACAGACAACGGACGCCGCGCCCGGCCCCAATCGGCGCCAGCCGTGATCATGGTGTCGAAGATCCCGTATTCCTGGTTGATCCGATCATCGGCAATTTCATAGTTCAATTCTTGGATTTGCACATTCAGACTGTTCTCAAAGGTGAGCGCGATCGCTTCCTTGAGTGACAGGCCACGCGGG
>JADFCT010000456.1 GCA_017161665.1 Candidatus Sumerlaeota bacterium | reverse complement strand
AAGTCGCCCTGGGTTATGATGAAGAGACGGCGGTGGCCGAAGCCCAGCGCTGTATTCAATGCAAGAAGCGTCCTTGTGTCCAGGGATGCCCGGTGGGCGTGGACATTCCCGAGTTCATCGGTCGCGTGGCGGAGCGCGATTTTGCCGAAGCCGCCCGCATCCTGAAGACGAAAAACAGCCTGCCGGCCGTCTGTGGTCGCGTCTGTCCTCAGGAAGATCAGTGCGAAAAATACTGCACACTAACCAAGAAATTCGGTTCCGTGGCCATCGGCCGCCTGGAGCGCTTCGTCGCCGATTGGGAAGCGGACCATGCCGAACACCCCGGCCATGTGGAGGCGCTGATCAAGCCCGAACCGACGGGCTATAAGGTGGCCGTGATCGGTTCGGGGCCGTCGGGCCTGACGCTGGCGGGCGACCTGGCCCGAATGGGGCACGCTGTGACGATTTTCGAAGCGTTCCACAAGCCCGGCGGCGTGCTGGTCTATGGTATTCCCGAATTTCGTCTGCCCAAATCCATCGTTCAGCGCGAAGTGGATTATATCCAGTCCCTGGGCGTGGAAGTGAAGACGGACGCCGTCATGGGGCGGATGGCAAGCATCAAGGAACTGATGGAAGAGAAAGGCTTTCACGCCGTCTTTATCGGCGTGGGGGCCGGGTTGCCGTCCTTTATGAACATTCCGGGCGAAAACCTCGTCGGCGTCTATTCGGCCAATGAATTCCTGACGCGCGCCAACCTGATGAAGGCCTATCGGCCCGACAGCCCCACACCCATCAAGGTGGGCAAGAACATGGTGACCGTCGGTGGTGGCAACGTGGCCATGGACGCGGCCCGGACGGCGAAGCGTCTGGGCGCCGAACACTCCTATATCGTCTATCGGCGCGCCCGGGAACAGATGCCGGCTCGCGCCGAGGAAATCGAACACGCCGAAGAGGAAGGCATCGAATTCCGCCTCCTGTGTAATCCTCTTCAAATTCTGGGCGACGACAAAGGGCGCGTCGTGGGCATGGAGTGTATCCGCATGGAACTGGGCGAACCGGACGACTCCGGCCGCCGCCGCCCCGTCCCGGTCAAAGGCTCCGAGTTCGTCATCGACTGCGAAGTCGTCATCATGTCCATCGGCTCGGGCGCCAATCCCCTCTTGACGAAAACGACCGAGGGCCTGGAACTGAACAAGTGGGGCAACATCGTCGCCGATCCCGAAACAGGCGCCACCTCGATTCCGGGCGTCTATGCCGGAGGCGACATCGTCACCGGCGCGGCCACGGTCATCGAAGCCATGGGCGCCGGACGCCTCGCCGCCGAGGCCATCAACAAATACCTCTGGGAAGAATGTAAAAAGGACTGACGCTGACAGAACATGCGCGAGAGGCAATCATGGCAATGGATTGCGAGCGCACGTAAAAAAGCAAACTCCCCCGGTCATCTTCTCTATATCGAGACATGACCGGGGGATTTATTTTCGTATCCTTCGTTTTTCTTGAATAGGCAGTCGGATACCACTCTCTCTTTTTCCGCAGATGACGCAGATAAACGCAGATGCCTTACGGCCTCATCCATTGGCCCATTGAGGCGACGGACACATGCGCCATGGCGCCGTCTCGATAGTTCGCTTGTTCACTAAAAAACGCGGACGCTCCCCACCGGGAACGCCCGCGTTTGAAAGGGATATGGGGTTTGATTGGAACCTAGTCCAGAGCGGTGACGCGCATGACTTCTTCGATGGTGGACTGGCCGAGCAACACCTTTTCCCAGCCGTCCATACGGAGGGTCCGCATCCCGTACTGAACGCCGACGGCCTTGATCTTGGCGCTGGATTCATGGCGAATGACCATCTGGCGCAATTCAGGATTCATGACGAAGATCTCGTGAATGGCCGTTCGGCCGCGATACCCGCCGGTGTTGCATCGGGAACAGCCGCGCCCCACATAGAATTCATGATCGATGAACTGTTTGGGATCCACGCCGACCGAGGCGACTTCTTCCGGTTTATAGATATGGGGCGTCTTGCACGAGGCGCAGATCCGTCGGATCAGACGCTGGCCGATGGCCGCTTCCAGGGCCGAGGCCACGAGGAAGGGCTTGATCCCCATGTCGATGAGTCGAATGGTGGAACTGGGGGCGTCGTTGGTGTGGAGGGTGGAGAAAACCAGGTGACCGGTCAGAGCGGCGCGAATGGCGGCCGTTCCGGTTTCCTCGTCTCGAATTTCCCCGACGAGGATGATGTCGGGCGACTGACGCAGAACGGTACGAAGCCCGCGGGCAAAGTCGAGATCGACCTCTTTGTTGACCTGCATCTGGTTGATGCCCTGGACCTGATACTCGACCGGGTCTTCCAGGGTGACGATCTTGGTCTCGGGCGTGTTCAGCACGTTGAGCGCCGCGTAGAGCGTCGTGGTCTTGCCCGAACCGGTCGGCCCCGTCATGAGGATAACGCCATTGGGCGATTTGATCAGTTCGGAGAATCGTCTGACGTTGTCGGGCAGAAAGCCGACGTCTTCGAGACCCAGAAGGATGGACCCCTGATCCAGAATACGCATGACAATGGATTCGCCATGGATGGACGGGAGGCACGAGACACGAAGGTCCAGGGATTTGCCGCCAACGTTGAGCTGGATACGACCGTCCTGGGGGACGCGCTTTTCGGCCAGGTCCATGCCGGACATAACCTTGAGGCGGGACAGGATCATGTTCTGCCACTTTTTCGGCGGCGAGGGCATGACGTGGAGCACACCGTCAATGCGAAAGCGGATGGTCAGCGAATAGCGGGTCGGTTCGATGTGGATATCCGAGGCGCGCTCATGAATGGCTTCCTTGAAG
>JADFCT010000455.1 GCA_017161665.1 Candidatus Sumerlaeota bacterium | reverse complement strand
GTGGCGGGTACCGGCCCCTCCCACAGCACATCACCCTCGGGCCAAGGCGAGATCGATGCCCGTATCTCTATGTCTTCAAGGGCCAAGCCCTCGTTGTTGATCCGTATCGAAGCTTGGATCTTCAGCCAGTCGGCCCCCGCGATCAACACCGGCTTGCTCATCGTCAGATCGCCGGGGACGTGGTTCAGTTTGAAACCTCTCAGACGGAAGGAGTGCTCCGGATGATCGGAGGACAACGACAGCGCGATGCGGATCATGCCCACACGGCTCAGGGCGACGGCAGGCATTTGAAATTCCGTCCTTTCGCGGGCCGCCTCCAAAACGCCTTCATGGCGCTGACCCTCCACCACGAGTGTGTAGGAGATGTTCTCTTTGGATTCGTACGTGATGACGGGTGTGAATTCTCCCGCAATGCGGTTGTTCACATGCCAGGTGACGGAGGAATCCCCGCCCCAATTGTGGTACATGCGCCAATTCTGCGTGTACAATTCCACCGATCCGGACCGCACCCCATGCTGCCGAAACAAATCCATCGTACCGTTCTTCAGCGAGGTCGGCCAGAACAGCGTTTCAGAGGGTTCGGAATCCTGAGCAATGGCCATCCCGGAGAGAGCTGCTGTCAGCAAGAAGAGAATCATCGGCACGGCTGCCGCAAGACGAAAAGATGAGCTTTTCTGATGTGTGTTGTTCATAGTTTTTCTTTGGTTGTTCATTCTTTGTCTTGCCTGTCGATGGCGATACAGGGCTTTACCGTCCCTTCGGTAACCGGCTCATCATGCACGGGCATTTTCATTTTGCCGAGGAACCACAGCGGAACCAGGCACCCGAGCGTCAGGACCGTGCAGGCGAGGAAGAATACGTGATAATGGTCGATCTCGGCCCCCCAGAGGACCATAGACCATCCGCGCATCTGCGACATCAGATAGCCGGCGAAGGTGCCGCCCGCCATCAGGACCACCCCCACCAGGGTTTTCGAAAAGGACAGGAAATTCGGGCGGCCTTTGGCGGGATAAACCTCAAGCGACAGATTGGTCAGCAGCATCCAGTGCGTGGACCCCGCGATCCCGTTGATCACCATGTACGCGAAAATGGGCCAGACACCCCACCACGCACTGGCCACCCACAGCAACATACTCGATCCGGCGATAGCGGAGACCACGGCCAGCGGAAGTCGGTTGCCCAGCCGGTCGGAAATGCGGCCCACGATATACAGCATGAAAATATTCACCACGTTGACAATCATTTGCAGAAGAATAATTCGGCTCATGGTCATGCCAAAATAGTCGAGCAGATACGCGGTGGTGAAAGCGCCCATCGCGACCCGCCCCACCCGCCAGGCGCATTCAAACCAAATCAGCAGCCACATCGGCCCGTAGCGGTAATTGACGTGATCCTCGGGCTTTTTAGAGACAAATTTCACCGCCAGCGAAAGACGGTTGGGAATGCGGTAACAAAGAGCAACCGCCACGAGCGTGTTGATGCAGACCAGCCCCATCAGCGCCGAATACCCCGCGAGCCCATCCGTGATGGTGGCGATTTTTGCGAAGAAAATTTGCAGCAAAACAAGCCCAACATTCGAGGTGATCGCCATCACACTGACAAAGCGGCCGCGGTGGTGCGTCGGAACCATATCCCCAATCCAACTCGCGATAATGGTCTGCTGCACCCCTGTCATCATGCTCATGGCCGTGATCATGGCCAGGTAGCCGTAGAGAAAAAAGGCCGCCCAGGCTGAGTTCACGGAGGCGGTGACCAGCAGGATCACGATGAGTCCCTGAATGAAGGCGCCGATCAGGAGCGAGGCCACCATGGCCTGCCGGTTGTATTTCAACAGACGCAGCGCGATGGCGCCAAGCCACGAGAACAGTTGCGCAATGGACTGCATGACCGCCCCGATGAATCCGAGATGCACATCCCCACCGCCAAGCGCCCGAACTATCGCAGTATGAAAGGGCGAAAAGGCCGATTCGTCCCCGGCGCAAAGAAGACCGATGAGCCCCATTTTGACCCTGGATTGATTTAATTCCTTGGTGCTGATCGGGGCGGAGGGAGGGGGCGGTATCGCGGGTAAGTCCATGAAGGGATCCGGTGGTTGAGGGATATTGATAAAAAAGTTTAGTACCAAAGATGCAGTTTGGGCGAGAGTTCCCGGCCCGCTTCACGGGACGATAGCACGGCGGAAGATGCATCCGTCTGTTCTTCCGGCCAGTGGATTTCGCGGATCAGGACCAAGGTGAGTGAACTTCGGTTTTCTTTGCGGGCCTCCTCAACGGCCCGGGTGACATCCACTCTCAGGGACGAAGGGGTGTTGAAGGCGGTGACATGTCCCACCGGATAATTTTCCAGGTCAATTTCTTTCATTGCCGACACGGTCCGGTAAACGTTGGGCGCGTTTTCCGCGGTAATCGTTTGTTCTGACCAGGCATCGCCTTGAAGCACATACACCCGGAACAGGAAACCTCCGTCGTAGGCATTGGCACTGACGCTTTGTCCATGCAGTTCGAGCACGGCCCGTTGAACCGGGGACTGGGCTTCGGAAAGATCAAACCTGAGAAAACTGATTTTGTTCTGGCCAGGGTTTGAGTGACGCCCCACCTCAAGCCGGGTCTCCCCGCCAAAATTCCGCTGCGAATGTTCACCCTGCATCACCATCGCGTCCGCTGCCGGATAAAGCGTCTCTTGCGCAAGCGGGCGCTGATGCACGGTCAAGAGCATGGCGCTCTGCGGCGCCTGGCGGATACGGATCTTGCGGTCTTCGGGCAGGGTAATCACATGGGTCACTTCCCCGTGGCGCGCCTCGCTGACCGTTTCCGCGGTAATCAGCGCC
>JADFCT010000454.1 GCA_017161665.1 Candidatus Sumerlaeota bacterium | reverse complement strand
AGCGTGATGTCCGCATCCCAGGAACCGGGCGCAAAGGTGGGGGCTGTCGGCATCTGGCCCATCAGTTCGTAGCCTTCCTTCACGGCCAGCACCATTGGCGGGGATTTGACCCGCACGCCGGTGATGGTGTTCCGACCGTCTTCATCGGTCCGGAAGTCTTCGTCCAGTCGTTCGGGCTGGGTCAGGCCGGCCATGAGAACGACCTGCGCGTCGGCGATGGGGGCGGCCTGGGTATCCTGCGCCAGGACATGGATCCGTCCTCCGCGTTCGAGTTCAAAATCACAAACGGTCTCGTCGTCCGCCGCGGGACGCAGTGTGCGTTCGCCCTTGACGTATTCATCGCTTTGGGTGGTGACCGTAATCCGGTCATCGGGAATGCCCGTGAGTCGATAGCGTCCCCCCTCGTCGGTGGTCGCTTCATAGGATCGGCTTCGATAATCGATCCGGACAGCGACGCCCGGAATGGATCGATTGGTCTGCCCGTCCGTCACGCGTCCTCGAAGGACGCGACCGGCGTCCATTGGGATTCGGACAGGTCCTTGACGGCTGCCGGGTTCCAACGCATAGGGGCCTGCCTCCGGAGCCGTCACGTCCGAGACCCATTCGTTGGTCCAGGCGAACAGTTTCAAGTTTCTTCCCGTCCGATTTTTGAACTCAAAGCGCCCGTTTTCGTCGGACGTGACCGTTTGAACCGGCTGGCCCGAATCGCGGAAGAGCGCCACCGTGGCGCTGGAAACGGGCGTATCGTCGGCGGCGGAGACGGTCCGACCGCTCAGGGACGCGCCGGGATCGAGTGGGATGATCAGGGTCTTGGAAGGGGGAAGGGAGAGTCGTTCCGAGACGGTGGCCGCATCAATGTGTTCCGCCCGGACGGCGACGGTCGGCCAGTCTTCGGGACAGGTCAAAATGGCCATTCCTGCCGCGTTGGTCAGGGCCTGGGTTCGATGCCAAGTTTCGTCAACGCGGCGCGCAATGGAAACGGTTGTTCCAGCCACAGGCGCCTGATTTTGTTTCCAGATGGTTTTGACATATATTTTGGCGCAAGGGCTGGTGATGGCGGCGATTTCGGCTCTCAACTGGCCCGACCCATGAAAGAGGCGAATGGTGTGGGTGGATGGCTGCGGCGGCTCGGTTGCGACGCCCTCGGCGGGGGCCGCTGTCGGGCGGCCATCGCCGGCGTCGTGTATGGAAGGGCTTGAAGAAGGGGGCGCCGGAGAAGTCCATCGGGATAAGGTGGCGTTGTTTTTCAGGATCAAACCAATTAATAAGACCCCAAGCGCAAGGGTCAGAGCGATCAAACCGCCCCATAATAGTCTGCGTTTCATGGCAGTTCCTTTCCGGCTTCGCGAAGCGAATCTCCCACCCCGGTTTCATCGAGCGCGCATCGTGACGCGTAGGATTCTTATTCTGCGCAGGGGTTTCGCCTGCACGGTCCCCGGTAACATACCATGGACGAATTGCCTATTCACCCAATACCACAACGGCGCTGACGGATAGATCCATTTTTACGAATCTGAAAATCACTTTTCGCCGAACACCTGCGCTGTGAAGACCTCAAATTCTGTCTCGGGCGCCTGCCAGGCCAGCGGATTCAATCCGGCCTTGCGCGCCAGGTGGCTGAGGGTCTGCGCCAAATCCCAGCCTTGTTCCGGAGCCACCTGGGGGAGAAAGACCGCCTGGGCCGCCCCCTGCTTCAAGAAGACACCGTGTTTGCCAATCTCAATCTGTTCATACGAATCAACCGTCCACATGGGCGAGAGCACGGAAATTTCGATGTGAATCTGGCTGAGTTCTTTGGAGCGGACCGGCGAGAACCGATAGTCATTTTCGGCGGCGTTGATGGTGTTTTCCCGCACGCATTCGGCCAGGGGAAGGCGCCCCACAATATGCCCGATACAGCCTCGCAAATCCCGCCCCACATGGAGCGACACAAAAGCGCCGCAGACGGTCATGAGTCGCGGTGTCAGATGAAAGCCGCCACTGTCGAGATCGGGGCGCTCCCGGTTTGTCACATACCCATCCAAGGTCTCGCGGGCGAGTCGCAGGAGCGTCTGCTTTTCGTCGTCGTCCAGGGCAAAGGACGAATCGGCGCGGGGAGGGGTCTCGGTCATGAGAAAATCCCTTAAATAAAATGGCTGTCACAATCGATAACAGACATGAAATACTCCCTTTCAAAGAGCCTTGCAATTGCATTCTCCGCATAATTATAATGTCATCGGAACGTCGCCGAAGGCGCATATCAACAACAAGGAGAGCCAAACATGAGGAAACTGTCTTTAGCCGTATTAACGCTGGTCGTTCTGGGAGCGCTGTATGTCGGCGCCGGCGCCCAGGACGTGATGGTCGCGGCCGCCACGCCGGCCAAACAACAAGCGCCGGCCTGTTCGATGCAACGCCCCGCCATGGTGTTGCGTCACGTGGTTCTGTTCAAGTTCAAGGATGACATCACCCCCGAGGCCGTGCGCGAGATCGAAAATGCTTTCGCCGCTCTGCCCAGCAAGGTCGAGGCCATTTATGATTTCGAATGGGGCACGGACGTGAGCGTCGAAAATCTGGCCGACGGATTCACCCACTGCTTCACCGTCACCTTCAAGAGCGAAGCCGACCGGGCGGCCTACCTGCCCCATCCGGCCCACAAGGAATTCGGAGCGCTTCTGAGAAAAGACAACCGCCTCGACAAAGTGCTCGTGCTGGACTACTGGACCCAGTATTGACCTCGGCGGTCTCTCTTGAAAATGTTGACTCGCTGACGGCGGTCCGTCAGCCAATTCAAATTTTCAAGTGAGTTGGTCATGAGCGGCCTTCGGCGCTCACAACAAATGATGAAAATGGAGACGA
>JADFCT010000453.1 GCA_017161665.1 Candidatus Sumerlaeota bacterium | reverse complement strand
GGTAAAAAAAATTTTCACCACAGAGACACAGAGAACACAGAGTCAAAAAAAGGGATAATATTATTTTCCATAAGTCTAAGCGACTCCCTGGGCTTGGGTTTTCTGAGGCATGGGGGGAATCTCTGAAATGGTTCTTGGGGCGGGAGGTGGAATCTGGATTCCCCTCTCCCTTCGATCCTTTCGTCGAAATCCCGACCGGTTATTCCTTGGCGGGGGGCGCCTTAACTTCCCCCCGCAGAGCCCGCCTCCGCTTCACCGGCTGGGTTGATCCTTGGTCAAGCCACAATCGGAGTCAAGGACTTTCTTCTGGTGTTATCCGTTCCGCCGCTCGCGTCTCGGGCTTGCCGTCGGGCTTGAGCCAATTGGTGTTTGTTTTCCCGTGCAGCATGGATCGCCTCGGCGCGACCGGCCAGCTTGTCGCTCGGGGCGATGTCGTCGATGTCGTGGAGACGGCGCATCGGCAAGGCGGTTTTGGCCGAGTACTTTTCACGGTATCGACTATGTCCTGTTCGGATGTCATACAAATAGGACGGGTGTTGTCCCTTTTCGTTTTCGTGTCTTTCGTGCTTTACGCGATCGAACTTCCGGCGCCTGAATAACCGGGAGGCTGACGGTTTGGGATTTTGCGATTAGGGTTGAGGCGCAGGGCCGTCTGGGGCAGTCTTTTCCGGATGGTTCGCCCGCGCCTCGCGGGACGCAGGATCGAGATCATTAAGAGAGGACATCGTTTATGAAAACCTGGAGATTCGGAATCGTCGGCGCCGGTTTGATCGCCGATTTCCATGCCCGCGCCATTGGCGACATCCCCCATGCGGAACTGATTGGATTCTGTGACATCCATCCGGAGCGCTCGCAGGCCTTGGCCGATAAGTTTTCATGCAAAACCTTTCCCGATTATGAGGCCATGTGCCAAAGCGATGAGATCGACATCGTCACCATCGCCACACCCAGTGGCCTCCACATGGAGCCGGCTGTGGCCGCGGCGAAGGGCGGGAAGCATTGCATCTGCGAAAAGCCCCTGGATATTACGCTGGAGCGGATCGACGCCATGATCGACGCCCACAATCAGGCCGGGACGCAACTGGGCGGGATTTTCCCGAATCGCTATAAAGAAGCGGTTGAGCCCGTCCGGCAGGCCCTGGCGGCCGGACGCTTCGGGACTGTGTCCCACGCCGGCGTCTATGTGCCCTGGTGGCGCGCCCATGAATACTACAAGGATTCCTGGCACGGTACCTGGAAGATGGACGGGGGTGGGGCGCTGATGAATCAGTCCATCCATCTGCTGGACATGATGTGCTGGCTCATGCCCCCCATCGAGGCGGTCATGGCCTTCTGTGGCAAGCCCGGTCATCCCGAGATCGAAACCGAAGACACGGGCGTGGCGGTGGTCAAGTTCCAGGGCGGCGCTCTGGGGACGATATACGGCACAACGGCCTCCTTCCCCGGCCAGTTCATGCGCTTTGAGGTCACGGGCACGAAGGGGACGGCCTGTTATGTGGAAAACACGCTGCCCGTCTGGCAATTCGCGGAAGAGACCCCGGAGGACGAAGCCATCCGCGCCCGGTTCAACAAGGCGCAGGCTCAGGGCGGCGTGTCCGATCCAGCGGACATCAACTACGTGACGCACACGCGGAACTTTGAGGCTTTCCTGAAGTCTCTCGAAGGCGGGACGGATTTCGAGATCGACGGCGCCGAAGCCCGCAAGGCCGTCGCCCTCATCCGGGCGATTTATGAATCGTCGGCAAAAGGCGAACTGGTTCGTCTGGTTCCGTAGGCAAATAAGATAAAATCTAAAAAAAGGGTGCAGGGACATCAAGTCCCTGTCAAGGAGACTGGGGGACAGCGTCCCCCAGTCAACCAACCCATATGCTGATAGGTACTTGCCCGGAAAGACTCATTCATGTCCGACTTCCATTCCTGTTCCTGCGCCACTGGCGATTGCGAAAAAACTGTCTGGACGCTCATGGGTGGCACGTCCACTGAGCACGATGTGAGCATGACTTCAGGGCGCCAGGTGGCCTCCGCGCTGGCCGGCGGCCACTGGCGTGTTCGCCCCGTGATTATTGATCGAACCGGACGATGGCGGGTGAATCCTGAATGGATCGGACCTCAGGCTTTGCCCGAGGCTATCCGTGACGCCATTGCCCATCTGGCCGGCGCCGACGGCCGCGCGCAATCCTGCGAAGAGGCCCTCTCGCTGTTGCGCGCCGAGAGTCCCGCGTGTGTGTTCATTGCTCTCCACGGCCCCGGGGGAGAGGATGGGGCGATTCAGGGGTTGTTTGATTGGCTGAGCGTTCCTTATACCGGCTCCGGCATGACGGCGAGCGCCTTGGCCATGGATAAGATTCGGGCGCAAATCCTTTTTCGCGCGTTGGGATTGAAAACGCCAGCGTCCGTCTCCTCGCTGGACATCGCTCCGGACGAACGCCATGACTTTCACCGCTGCCGGGAGGAACTGGTTCGTCTCTGCCGCGACCGTCTGATGCCGCCTTATTATGTGAAGCCCTGTGTCGGCGGTTCCAGCGTGGGTGTGACGCGCGTTCGCGAGGGCGCCGATCTGCCCGACGCCCTGGAAACGGCCTTCGAAACGGCCGGAGAGGTTTTGATCGAGTCCGGCATCGCGGGGCGCGAACTGACCTGTGGCGTGCTCGATGGGGACGATTCCGAAGGACGCCTGCGTCCACAGGCCCTGCCGGTGACGGAGATCTGTCCGGTCCAATCCGAGTATTTTGATTATACCGCCAAATACACGCCCGGCGCCTGTCAGGAAATCACGCCGGCCGATCTGTCAGAAAGTGTCACTGCCCGCGTCCAAGCCGCCGCGCTGACCGCCCATTGCGGACT
>JADFCT010000452.1 GCA_017161665.1 Candidatus Sumerlaeota bacterium | reverse complement strand
AATACGGAAATCTTGTTGAAACAGGTTCTGGAGCCCATTGCCGCCGCCGGCATTGAGACCGAGTTGATCAAGGTGGGTGGCAAGACCCTTCACGGCTGCACGGCCTGTTACAAGTGCGTCGAGAACAAGAACCAGCGCTGTGTCATTGAGACCGATCCCCTGAACGACTGGTTTCAGAAAATGCTCGAAGCCGATGCGATCCTTTTCGGCTCACCGACCTACTTTGCCAGCGTCTCGTCTGAAATGAAAGCCCTGATCGATCGGGCTGGATTTGTGGCCTTCGCCAACGGTCGCCTTTTTTCGCGCAAAGTGGGCGCGGGGGTCGTGGCGGTTCGACGAGGAGGGGGCGTGCCGGTTCTGGACACGATCAACCACATGTTCCTCATGTCCCGCATGATCGTCCCTGGCTCCACGTACTGGAATCTGGGCTTTGGCCTGGACAAAGGCGAAGTGGAGGGAGACCGCGAAGCCCAGGCGAACATGAAGGACCTGGGAGAACAGATCGCCTGGCTCGTGCAATCGCTCGCCGACAAAAAGTAGATTCCAGTCTCTGGCAACGGTCTCAATCTCCCCGGTTCCGCCCTCAAGGCCGCCGGGGAGATTTTGTATTTGAAGACGATGACGGCATCGCCATAGGCTGAAGGGGCGTTGAGGGGCGAATCGCATGGATGGACCGATTTTGCAGGGAAGGAAACCGTCATGTCCTTTTCTCAGAGCAGACGAAATTTATTGACAGGCGCGGCGGCGGGGGCGCTCGCATCGACCGCTTGGGGCGCCGGCAAAACGGACAGCGCCGATGTTGAGCCAGAAGTCCGCTATGAATACCTCCATCCTCGGGAAATCGAAGGGGCGATGAAGACCTGTTCGTCGTTGTTTCTGCCATTGGGGACGCTCGAATGGCATGGTCTGCATAATGTGATTGGCGTGGATGCCCTGAAGGCCCATGCTTTGTGTATAAAGGCCGCGCAAAAAGGGGGCGGCCTGGTCGCGCCGCCGCTCTATGGCGGAGTTGGGGGGCTGGACGAATCACATACCTTTGTCATGGACCCCGAAAACGATGTGTTCTCCAATCACCTGCGCCCCTGGCTGGAGCGGTTGTGTCGCGAGGCGGCGCGCAATGGTTTCAAGGCCATCCTGATCCTGACCGGTCATTATGGCGCGGCTCAGCAAATCGTCGTGCGGGAAACCGCTGTGCGGATGACGCGCGCGCTGGGCATTCCCGTCCTCGGCACGCCGGAATACTTTCTGGCCCTGGATGAAGGGTATCTGGGGGATCACGCCGCCTGGGGGGAAACGTCGCTCATGATGCATCTTTATCCCGACACGGTCGATCTGTCCCGGCTGGAGAAGCCCCCTTATCGGGGCGTCTTTGGACGGGATCCCAAGGAATCGACCGAAGCGGACGGGCGACGGATCACCGAGACCATTGTCAGTCGCCTGGCCACGCTCGCGAAGGCCATGCCCACGTGGGACGAAGCGACCATCGACCGGTTCAACGAAGCGGAAGCCGCTTTGGTCGCCAGGCAACTGACCGCCCCACGGGGCAAACAAGCAATCTGGGTGGCATGGAACAACAATGGCCGCGCCATGCGGCAATATGGCGCCGCTCTGGTCAAAGAACAATTCGAAACCATTCTGGAAGCCGTCAAAGAACTGTGAACAACCTTCCAAAGGAGTCGGTCTCCGAGACCCAACCCTCATGAAACGATTTCTGAATCAATCGCTCACGCTGCAAGGCTTACTGGCACTCAGCGTCCTTCTTTTCCCGCAACCAGTCTCCGCCCGATCTGAACTGGCCGTTCTTGGGAAGGTGACCTCCCCCGACCAGCATATCGTCGTAACGCTGACCAAGAGGGACTCCGAGGCGCCGGGCAGGTTTTATTGGCAGATTGACTATAAAGATCGGACGATCCTGAAGATGTCCCGGCTGGGCTTGAAACTAGAGACCGGAGGCTGGGAGTCCCACTTCCAACTGCGGACAACCCGGGAACGAAGGGAAGACGCCCCCTGGCGCCCCATCTATGGCGAGCGCTCGGAAATCCCCAACACATTTAATGAGATCGTCTTCGAATTTCAGGACAGCCGCGCCCCCCAGCGACGCCTGGACGTCATGGTCCGCGCTTACAACGAAGGGGCGGCGGTCTGTTACCAGTTCCCGGAACAGGACGGTCTTGATGCGTTCACGATTGAAGAGGAACTGACCGAATTTGCCTTTGACGGAAACTATGCTTCCTGGCCGGTGTATTCGGCGCAGGGCGTCTATGAAGAAACAACGCTCGACAAGATCAAGCCCAATTGCGAACGGCCGCTCACGGTCCGCATCGCCGACGATCTTTATGCTGCCGTCGCCGAGGCCCGCCTGGTCGATTCCGCCCGGATGCGCCTGCGCCCCTCAAATGAATCGCCTTATGCCGTTCAAGCCCATTTGGCGGGAAAAGTCGTCGGGACCGCTCCCTGGCAGACACCCTGGCGCGTGGTCATGATCGCCGAGAGTCCCGGACAATTGATTGAGCAAAACTATCTCCTGGAAAATCTCAACGATCCCTGCGCCATCCAAGACACGTCCTG
This sequence comes from Candidatus Sumerlaeota bacterium, assembly GCA_017161665.1. Lineage (GTDB taxonomy): Bacteria > Sumerlaeota > Sumerlaeia > JADFCT01 > JADFCT01 > JADFCT01. The sequence continues at coordinate 307 of JADFCT010000452.1, read as the reverse complement.
GATCCGGCCGGGCAAAGTCCTCCGGGAAGTGACTCTGACCACGACGGGCGGATTGCGGTGCGTGGACTTTGCCGCCGCGAATGGGATCCAATATGTGGAATTTGACGCCGGTTGGTACGGTCATGAATACGACGACGCCTCGGACGCCCGCACCGTGACCGTCGATCCCAAACGCTCGCCCCTCAAAAACGGGCTGGACCTCCAGCGCGTCATTGACTACGCCGACAGCAAGGGGATTGGCATTATTGTCTATGTCAACCGTCGGCATCTCGAAAAACAGTTGGATGACATTCTGCCCCTCTACAAG
>JADFCT010000044.1 GCA_017161665.1 Candidatus Sumerlaeota bacterium | reverse complement strand
ATCATATCGGCGAGAATGCCCGGGTCTTCCTGGTTATGCGCCGCGACAATCACATCTTCCGGGATGCGGATGATTTCGCCCAGTTTTTTCAGGAGCGACTTTGCGGACTGCGTCATCATGCGCAATTCGGAGGTCAGCACCGTGAAGCTTTCGCAGGTATGGACGTTGACTTGGATATGCGGTTGCTTTTGAACGATTTTGGTCAGCCGGACGCGTTGCAGCCCATGGAGCATGACCCGTGCCGAGCCGTCCGGGATTTTGATGGTTTTCAGGATATTGACCGCGGTTCCGACGGTATAAAGGCGGACGCTATTGTGTCCATCGTTGCCCGTCGCGTCGTCTGTTTGCGGGTGGTCCGACTCCGGCGCGGAGGGCGCCATATCGATGGCCAGTGGCTGGGGCGCGCTGGGCGATTGACTTTGGCCCACATCGGCCGGCGCGGGGGAGGTGAAGGCCGCAATCGGAATTTCGTTTTTTTCGGCTTCCAGGATCATGGCGCATTCGGCCGGATCCGATACCAGGACGGGCGTCATCATGAACGGATAAATCACGATGCCATGGAGGGGGAGAACCGATAAGGTCCGGGGGATTTCCTGGATGGGTTGTCCGTCCGGCGTCAAGGACGAGTCGATGAAGGTCATAGGATCCAGCATGAGGGTCTCCGTTGCTTTTTCCAGAGGCGGTCCGGCGCCTCAGAATGGATTGGGTTCGCATCGGAATCCTGCCTGATGGCGAGTTCCAAGGTACGGCGTCCCTTGATTGGAGGCAATGATAAAAGATCCAGGTTTTTTCATGGACGCGGCGGAACGGTCTCATCAATGCCTTGACCGCCAGACCGCATCCAGGCAGCATGTGAGTATTCGCGGCGGGTCTTGGCGCCGCCGTCTTTGCCCGCGCCGATTGGCGCGTGCGGGGGGAGCGCTCGGCAGAGCGATTCCCCGGCAGCCGAAAAGGCCGGTTGCAGATGGTGGAAGCACATTCAGAGCGCGTCGGGAGCGATGAAGCCGTTGTGTCTTGACTTGTTCACCGGTTGACCGTTATCAAATCAACCGACCCAATCGACGTCGTTTATTTCATGCAGGGAGCGCGTTATGGAGCCGTCCGCTAATTCAAAGATCATAGCGAATCAGGAATCATATCTTATCGAAATTCCCAGCGTCCAGGCTGCTGTTACCAAGCGGGCCGGCATGTTGGGGCCGGTTCAGTTCCATCGAAACACCAGCCCCATTCAGCCGTACTCCATTTCCCCTTGGGCGGAAGAGCCATTGGATGCGAGCCTGCCCCCCATTATCGAAATTCTGCGGGGGGATTTCATGTGCTCGGCCTTTGGCGCCAATGAAGAACCTTTCGAGGGGCGCCCGTTGCCGGTTCATGGCGAAACGGCCAACGAACGGTGGACACTGGTGGCGCAGGACGTTCGGGAGACCGGCTCGGTTCTCAAGCTGGCCATGGATATGCCCGTCCAGGGCGGGCGGTGTGAGAGCCATACAGCGCTGGTCCGGAAAAACAGCCTTGTCTATCAACGCCATGACTTCAAAGGGATTGATGGTCCCATCAATCCCGGTCACCACGCCACACTGCGTTTCCCCGATCATCCGGGCAGCGGTCGCGTATCGTTCAGTAAATTCGCCTATGCGCATACCTTTATCGATCCGGCCGAGGATCCGGCCATGGGCGGGTATTCGTTTCTGAAACCCGATCAGCCGGTCATGGATCTGAACAGTGTGCCCTGTATTGACGGGACGAAAACGGATGTAACGGTTTATCCCGCCCGACGGGGATATGAGGACATTCTGATTTTGTGCGCGGATGTGTCTCTTGATTTTGTCTGGTCCGCAGCCACTTTCCAAAAAGAGGGGTATGTGTGGTATTCGATTCGCAATCCACATGTTCTGCCCTTTACGTTACTGTGGATGTCCAATGGGGGGCGTCACTATGGACCCTGGAGCGGACGCCATGTCAATGTGATGGGCATTGAGGACATGACCGGTTTCTTTCATATCGGTCTGGCCGCGTCGGCGCGTGGTAATATGTTGTCGGAGAAAGGCTTCAAGACGTGTCACCGCCTGACGCCGGATCAGACCTTGAGCGTCAACTATATTCAGGGCGTGGCTCGCACGCCGGAAGGCTTTGACTGCGTTCGGGATATCCGGATCGAAAGCGAGGACCGCGTGGTCCTCATTGCCGAATCGGGGGTGACCGTTTCGGTGCGGTGTCATCATGACTTTATCCGGAGCGGTCGTCTCCTGGATTTGATCGAATAGAGGGGAATGGGGATGATCGAGAACGTTACGGATAGGATTGATCTGCGGAGCGATACGATCACGCGCCCCACGCCGGCAATGCGTCGCGCCATGGCCGAGGCCGAGGTGGGCGATGACGTGTTGGGCGATGATCCCACCGTGCGCGCGTTGGAGGAGCGAACGGCCGAACTTCTGGGCAAGGAAGCGGCCGTCTATATGCCGTCCGGGACCATGACCAACCAGGTGGCGATCCGGACCCATACGGAACCGGGTCAGGAAATCCTGTTGGACGCCAATGGGCACATGTATTTTTATGAAGCTGGCGCGGCGGCGGCTTTGTCCGGAGTCACCTGCCGATTGCTGGCCGGCGCCCGGGGGATTTTCACGGCCGACCAGGTCCGCGCGGCGTTGCGGCCGCCGGATCAGCATTTCCCGCCGTCTCGATTGATCTGTATCGAGAACACGCATAATCGCGGGGGCGGCGCCGTCTGGCCTCTGGAAGCGATTGCGGAGGTGGCCTTGCTCGCCTGTCGACATAATCTGAACATGCACATGGACGGCGCGCGGCTCTGGAATGCCGCCGTCGCCACCGGGCGGTCGGAGAGACAGATCGCCGAGCCCTTTGATACCGTCAGCGTGTGTTTTTCCAAAGGACTGGGGGCGCCGGTGGGATCGGCGCTGGTCGGCGCGCGGCATTTGATGGAACGCGCTCGCCGATTCCGAAAACAATATGGCGGGGGGATGCGTCAGGCCGGCATCATCGCCGCCGGGGCCTTGTATGCGTTGAACCATCATCGGGAACGGCTGGCCGAAGACCACGCCAATGCCCGCGCCCTGGCTGAAGGGCTGGCGAACATCCATGGCATTCGAATCGATCTTTCATCCGTTGAGACCAATATCGTTGTCTTTGGGGTGGAAGGAAAATCGGGCGCTCAATTCGTGAGAGAATTGGAAGGGCTGGGGGTGCGGATGCTGGCCGTAGGCCCCGATACTGTCCGCGCCGTGACCCATCTGCATGTGGACGCCAACGCCATCCGTCGCGCAGTGGATGCGGTCTGGAAGGTGATGGGAAAGGCCTGGTGACGGGTGGCGACCGGTTTATGAATCTCCTGCCAGCAATCCTGTATAAGCATTCTGGATGCGGTCGATCATCCGCTCCATGGAGAAGCGGTTGCGAATCGTTTCGCGGGCGGCTTGTCCCAGTTTCTGCCGCGCTGCCGGGTCGTTGAACAAAAAACGCAGTCGATCGGCCAACGCCCGGGCATCGTTCGGTTCGATCAGCAGGCCATTGACACCATCCTCGATCAGTTCGGGAAGGCCCCCCACCCGCGTCGCCGCAACGGGCAGCCCCATGGCCATCGCCTCCATGACCGAAACGGGCAAGCTCTCGTAGCGCGAGGGCAGAACCGCCACATCCGCCATTGCCAGATAGGGGAACACATTGTCCTGATATCCGGTCAGTCGCACCCGGTCGCTCAAGCCGTTCTCTTCAACCAGCCGGGCCAGTTCCTGATTGCCGAAATCCTGTCCCACACAGACAAAGACGGCTTGGGGAAATTCGTCTTTCAGTTTTTGAACGGCGGCCAGCAGGACATCGTGGCCTTTCTTATGGACTTTGTAGTTGGCCACCTGGACCACGATTGGCCCGGCGTCGGGAGACAGGGCCAAATCCCGTCGGGCCGTTTCGACATCCGGGCCCGAAGGGGGCAGGGGCAATCCATTGTGGATGGTGATAATCTTGCGCGCCGGGACTTTTTCGCGGGTCATGGTGGCCTGACGGGCGGCTTCGCTGTTGGCGATGAAAAGATCCACGGATCCCGCCGTCAGGCGGTCCGCCCAGACATGGGGCCATCGGCGCCACGCGTCCGTGTCGCGGATGCCGGAGACGATTCGCCGAACACCGGTTCGCTTTGACACCGGCCGGGAGATTAATTCAGCGCGCAAGCCGAAATTATGGATCAGATCGATTCGATGTTCGCGCAAAAACGACCGAAAGGCGCGGAAGGCCCGCCGGTCCCAAATCCCTTTCCAATTCAAGGCGACACACGGAAGCCCCAGGCGGGCCGCTGCGTCCGGGACAGGCCCTTGGCCTAACAGCGAGATCAGCGAGGGGACGAAGCGCGATCGGTCGCAGTCGCGGAGAAACGCCAGCGCCATCCGCTCGGTCCCGCCAAAATCCGACGTGGTCAGAAACAGACAGATGTGATGCCGTGCGTCCATGAATCGTCCGGGATCGTTCAGGGGAAGTTGCGTCAAAACGCTCCCTAACCCTACCGTCCCTCCCGCTCCTGAGACAAGGGGGATGTGCGGATGACCCCGGCGGGGATAGGGGCTGGAGGTTAAAGCGTTGCATGGGTTTGGGAGGGGGCTTTACTATCTGTGCGGAACGGAGCGACATGTCGCTCTCGGGGGATTTTTTTATCTGAAGTCAACAGAGGCGTCTGAGCAATGGACATTTTTCCGCCCTCGCTGGAGCAAATGATCGACGCGCTGACCCGGCTGCCCGGAGTGGGGCGGAAGACGGCGCAACGATATGCTTTTCACCTTCTGCGTGGATCCCATGAGGATTCGCTCGGTTTGGCCGAGGCCGTGCGCGAGGCGGTTGAGCGGATTCGACGCTGTGAGCGATGCGGTAATTACAGTGAAACGGCCCTGTGCGCCATTTGCCGCGATACGCGCCGCGACGAAACCGTGATCTGTGTTGTCGAAGAGGCCGTTGATATTGCTCCATTCGATCGGTCGGGATTCAATGGCCTGTATCATGTGCTGGGTGGTTTGTTTTCTCCCCTCCAGGGGATTGTCGATGCCGAACAACTGCGGATTCGCGAATTGTTCGATCGCCTTCGCGACGGCGTCGTCCGGGAGGTCATCGCCGCCACGCCCACCACGCCGGATGGCGAGGCGACGGCATTGTGGCTGGCGAGAGCGCTGCGGCCCTATGATGTCAAGATGACGCGCCTGGGCATGGGAATGCCGATGGGTGGGTCGCTGGAGTATGTGGATGAAAACACGCTCCAGAAGGCGCTGGAGTGTCGGCTGAGCATGTAGCGCGGGAATCGTTTCCGTGGTCGGTTTTTCGAGCGCTTTGTCCGCTGGATAGGAAATACACTTAAGGAATGCGATTCATGGGTGAATTAGGCGATCTGCCCCAGATGCTGATTTTATATGTGATTTTTCTTTTCATTGTGACGCTCCATGAAGCGGCCCATGCCCTGGCGGCCAAATTATCCGGCGATCTGACGGCGTATCATGAAGGGCAGGTGACCCTGGATCCGCTGCCGCATATTCGTCGCGAACCCATTGGGATGGTGGTCGCGCCCATCCTGTTCCTGATCATGTCGTCCTGGCCCTTTGGCTGGGCCAGTTGTCCGGTGGATCGCCACTGGACGGTGACCCATCCCAAGAAATCGGCGATTGTTTCACTGGCCGGACCGTTGACCCATTTGGTGTTGCTGCTGCTCGCCGTTGTGTTGGTATGGGGGGGGGTGGTGGGGGGCAAGTTCGATTTGATGTCCTATCGGGAGTGGGTGACTGGGGCGTTCCATTCTTCCGGCCGGGTGAGTGTGTTGACTCAATTGGTCTTGCCGACGGCGGATTCGAATCTCTGGAAGGGGATCGCGGAAATTACCAGTATGTTCATTTTCCTCAACCTGGTGTTCTTTCTGTTCAACGCCCTGCCCTTCCCGCCCATGGACGGCAGTCACGCGCTGACGTTTTTTATGAATAGCGAAACGACGGCCCGGTATTATGACATGCTGGCCAATCCCATGGTGACACTGATCGGGATCATGGCGGGCTGGCGGATGATCAGCTTTCTGATCCTTGAGTCGATTCCCGTGTTGTGGGGCCATGTCCTATATCCCGGCTGGTTGTTTGGCTGAACCCGGATGGGTGAGACATGACATTATCACTTCGCACAAAGACGATTATTGTTTCGCTGGGGGCCTTGATCGTCCTGGCGCTGGGGGTCAGTGTGGCGTCGGTGGTGATCCTTAATGTCATGAAGGAACGGCTGGTGGCCGACGCCATTAACCTGGCCGAGGAAATGGTTACCATGTTTCGCAAGGACATGGAGGAGCGACTCGAGTTGGAAGGTGTGGTTCGGATTGATGAGGCGCGCCGGATTGAATCGGTTCGCGACCGCCTTGAGGGGTTTGAACTTGGATCGGATCTGCATATTCTTCACATGCGGGTGCTGGATCTGGAGGGGCGTTCCGTAATCGAGCATGAAGGCGCTTTGGGTCGATTGGGCAAAGAGGCGGATACGCTGGCCGATTCGAGCCGGAAGATCAAACAACCCATCATCGTGGGCGATCGCCCCCTGGGGGATTTGGAGGTCATGCTCCTTCAGAGCGATGTGTTGGGCGATATTCAGCGTACCAGCGGGTATATGCGGATTCAGATGGCCGTATTCCTGGCGGTGATGAGTCTGATTCTGGCTGCCGTTTCGTTTTTGTTGTGGCGCATGTTTATTCGCCACCTGGACATTGTGCAGCGGCAGGATCAGATGGAACGCATGGCGTATGTTGGCACCCTGGCTTCCGGCCTGGCCCATGAAATTCGGAATCCTCTCAACGCCATGGGGTTGAAAATTCAGGTGCTCGAAGAGGATATTGCGGATCCGCAGCCCGGGTCGGAACCCCGCGTGATCGCCGCGGCCGGAACGCTTCGGAATCAGATTGCGCAGCTCAATGCCGTGCTGGGCAATTTCCTGTCCTTTGCGGCCCCCAAGCCTGACCGACAGTCCCATGTCTTTGACTTATGCGCCTTGATTCGGGAGTCCCATGACCTGCTCAGTCCCGAAATCGAACGGCGACAGGTCCGGTTCGTCTTCGACGGACCCGAGAACGTTTCGGTGCGCGGCGAGCCGGCGGCCATGCAGGAGGTTTTCGTTAATTTGTTTCTCAACGCGCTCCAGGCCATGGATGACGTCACAGGAGAGAAAATCTTGGATGTCCGGGTCGAGAGTGACGCCGCGGGGATTCGGGTGGAGGTGACGGATACGGGCAAGGGTGTTTCGGCGTCGGATCGGGATCGGATTTTTGATGTCTTTTATTCCACCCGCGATGGGGGGTCGGGATTCGGTCTGGCCATTGCCCGGCGCATTGTGAAGGACCATGGCGGGACCATCCGGATCCTTTCGCGTCCCGAGCGGGGCGCCTGTTTCCGTGTTGAACTTCCGGCCATGTCTCCGGACGTCATGGAACCACAATCGGCGGGCGACGGAAGGGATGGCTTGACAGCTTCCACCGATGAGGGATAATACTCAGTTTGGCAGCGACATATTGATCGAAAGTGATTGGCGAATAAAATGGATGAAGTGTTGGCCGAAGCGATGCGGGGGCTGGATCAGTTCCGTCATGAGGCGGAACGTGGACTTGGGCAGTTGAAAGAAGAATTGGAACGGCTCAAGACCCGCAACGAACAGGCGGTCGAAGACCTGACGGCAGACAATAAAGCCGAAGGGGCCCGGGAACGCATGGTTCAAACCGACGAAGCGATCCGGGCGCTTCAGAAAAAGATTCGCGAATATCGCCAGAGTTCACAAAAAGGGTATCATGAGCGGCGCATGGCCATTGAAAATCTGTTCAATGAGCGCAGTGATTCTTTGAAGAGCCAGATCGCCCAGGCCCGGTCGGAACTGGAGAACCTGGCGGTGCGTGAAATCCCCCGCGTCCAGGGCGAATTGGATCGCCTGTTGGATCGGAAGAAGGAAGTGGAGTCGCTCTCAGATCATTTGACGAAACGGCTTCACGAAATTCGTGACATGGATATTTCCTTCAACACATCGCCGGAGTTTGATTGAGTGGTCCATACCCATGGGCCCCTCAAAGGATGGAAATGACAGCGGGCCGGCGCCGTCTCCCGGGCTTTATCATGGGCCAGACGCCCATGCCACCTCACACCGGCGGGTTGCCCCTTGTCCCTTGAGTCGGAAAACGCATCCGCTTCGGCGCAGGCGCTGGTGTGAATCAAACATCGGTTTCCAGAAAGGCGGCTTGCGACGAGCCGCTTTTCTTTTTGGAAATCACTGGAGAATACGAAATGCCTTTTCCGCCTGAGGGGCTGTATTGCCTGACGGATCCGGGTCGCGCCTGGGGGCGGACCCTTGTGGAACAGGCGCGGTTGTGTCTGGAAGCCGGGGCGCGCATGATTCAATTGCGCGATAAACTGACGCCGCGCCGGGATCTGATCGAGCAGGGGCGCGAAATGGTCAAGTGGACCCGTCGATATGGCGGGATCCTGATCGTTAATGACGATCCCGAATTGGCGCTGGAAATGGGCGCGGACGGGGCGCATGTGGGGCAGGAGGACATGGCGCCCGAAGCCGCCCGCGCCTTGCTGGGGCCGGATAAAATAATTGGTCTGTCAACCCATACGCCCCAACAGGTATTGGAGGCGCAGGAGCGCCCCGTGGATTATATCGGCTTCGGTCCCGTATATGCGACCGGTTCCAAGGAGACGGCCTACGCTCCCCGTGGCGCGGAGAGGGTGGGGTGGGCGATTCGGCACAGCCGGGCGCCGGTTGTGCCGATTGGGGGCATCACGGCGGAGAACCTGGGACCCTTGATTGAGCAGGGCGCCCGCTATGCCGCCGTCATTTCGGCGGTTGTCGGCGCCCAAGACGTCCACGCCTCGGTACAGCGCCTGATGAAACAAATCGGGAATCGTTGACATGACGCTACGCGCCGACAAGATCACCTTTGCGTATGGCCCCACCCGACCGGCCCTCCGTCAGGTGACGATCGCGATGCGCCCCGGGGAACTGTTGGGCGTGATCGGTCCCAACGGCTCCGGGAAATCCACGCTCTTGCGCGCGCTGGCCGGGCTGATTGCCTGTCCGGACGGCTGTGTTTGTCTGGATGACGCGCCCCTGGTGTCCTTTGGCCGAAAAGCGCTGGCGCGGCGCATCGCATTTCTGCCCCAGAACACGGAAGCGGCCTTTGAGTTTACGTGTGAAGAAATCGTGGCCCTGGGGCGCTTTCCATATTTGGGCGGTTTGGGCTTTCTGGGGGGGGAGGATCTGGCGGTGGTTCGGCGCTGTATGGAACAGACGGACACGCTTTCTTTGGCTGGGCGTCCCCTGGGGTCGCTGTCGGGGGGCGAGCGACAGCGGATCTGGATCGCCTCTATCCTTGCCCAATCGGCCGATCATCTTCTCCTGGATGAACCGACCTCGGCGTTGGACATTCAACACCAGGCCGAGGTGTTCGCGTTGCTGCAAACGGTCTCCCGCCAGGGAAACGCTGTGGCGGTGGTGGCCCATGATCTGAATCTGGCCGCGCAGTTTTGCGATCGACTGGCGTTGATGAGTGTGGGGAAAATTGTGTGCGAAGGCACGCCGGACGAGGTGATGCGCCTGACGAATCTGGCTCCGGTCTATGGCGGGAATGTGGCGGTCGCTACAAATCCCGTGACGGGGGGGCCGTTGGTGGTGGTGTTGGCGGCCGAGCGCTTGACGACGGAGCCGTTGCCGTGACCCTGCTGACCCGGAAACGATTTTATGTGTGGCTGGGGCTGTACGGCATGGTGGCCGGCGTGGTTGTGTGTGTGGCGCCGCTGATTGGGAGCGAAACGTTGGAGTGGGGGCGGCTCTGGACGGAGTGGGGGCGGGGTGAATGGAGTCGGGACTTGGACATTCTGTTTGCGCTGCGGGCGCCCCGCGTGGTTCTGGCTTTTCTGGCGGGGGCCGGTTTGGCGCTGACGGGCGCCGTCTTTCAGGCATTGCTTCAAAATCCCTTGGCCACCCCCTATACCCTGGGCGTCGCGGGAGGCGGTTCGCTGGGGGCTGTCTTCTGGCTGTATTTGCCGGCCCTGGTGGCGCGTGTGGGGTGGGGGCGCGGTCAGGAATGGTTGGAAAGCGTCCGGGACGGGTGGGGGCCGTTCAATGGGTTTCAGATGTGCTCCATGCTCTTTTCCGCTGCCGTCGCCTGGGCCATTTATCGCTTCAGTCGCCGCGGGGGCGCCTTGTCCACGGCGGCGCTGCTGTTGTCCGGCGTCACGCTGAGCCTGATCTGTTCCGCGGCGATTATGCTGATCATGTACCTGAGCGATCCGAATGACGTGATGCGTATCACCGTTTGGCTGATGGGCGGATTGGATGTGACGGGGTGGCGGGGGACGCTGTCTGTTCTGCCGGTCCTGATTCCGGCGTCGTTGGTGTTGCTGGCCCAGGCCAAGGCGTTGGACCAGATCGCCCTGGGTGAGGAACTGGCGGCGGGTCGGGGGGTCGCGGTGGATCGTTTGCGGCGCGTGTGTTTTTTCGGCGGCTCACTGGTGACGGCGTCGGTGGTGGCCGTCACGGGGCCTATTGGTTTTGTGGGGTTGATGGCCCCCCATATTGTGCGCCGGTTGACGGGGCCGGATCATCGCCTGCTGTTGCCGTGCGCCTTCCTGGGCGGCGGTGTTTTTCTGGTGACGTGTGATACCATTGCGCGAACTGCGTTCAGCCCCGCCGAATTGCCTGTCGGCGTCATTACCGCCATGCTGGGCGGTCCGTTTTTTTTGTACCTGTTAATCCGCCGACCGGATCTCCGCTAGATTTCCACAATGGGTCCGCCGCAGTACATGCACTTCTTCCAGGTTGCCGAGGCGATATGACCGCATTGGGCGCATTGGTACTGCGTGCCGTCCAGGCTGGTCGCTTCCAGAAAGCGGGGACCGATGGAGGCTCCGGTCATGTGTTTGAGATGATTCAGGAAGTATTCAAATCCCTTTTCCTCGCATTCGATGTCCGCGTCCGCCTCGTGGTTACGCAACTCAAATTCAAAGACGGGATGGACCCATTGGGGTTTCCATCGGACGGAGGCGAAGTCGATCAGGTCAACGGTTTCATCTGGATGGTTCAGGCGCAGGGAAATAAAGACATGGTCCCGGATCGGGCCGCCTTCATCGCGGCTGCGCAGGGCGCTCTGGCGTCCCATATAGCGGGTGTCGATGTAGGCGATGCGCTCAAAAGGGATCAGGCGGGTGGTGTGATGGAACCAGAAGGCCTTGGTCTTCACTTCAATTTTTCCGCTGTCAGCGGCGATGCGGACACTGCGCGCATGGGAAAAGAGGCGCAGGAGTTGGTCCACAAAGGAGCTGCGGGCGCACAGCATGTTGTTCAAGCGGCTGATAACGGGTTCCAGCCGCAGGACGCGCGGCGCCAGGGCCCCCAGGATCAGAATGGCCAGGTTAATGAGTAACGGCATGGGGGCAAATCCTTTCCGTGCGGCGCCCCGCGTTTCACCGGCATCTTACGGCTCTCATTTTTCGAAGGTCAACCTCTTCCTGCGCCTTTTGCTTGCGCGCCCGCGTCGCGAGTCGTTATGATCCGAACTCACATATCCTTCAAGCGGGCGGGCCGGAAACGGGCGGTCCGGGAAGAGATATGGGATCATGTTAAAGGAGATGACGAACATGGACAAGGCGCCATGGATTACCTATCGGCCGGAACTTAAGGTTCTGGACGCGACTGTTCGGGACGGTGGATTGATCAACAATTCCCGATTCGATGACAATTTTGTTCGGGGCGTATATGAAACCTGTATCGCCGCCGGCGTCGATTATATGGAAATCGGCTATAAGAATTCGCCGGATGTGTTCCCGAAGAAAAACTATGGTCCCTGGCGTCACTGTGAGGAAGAGGACCTGCGGCGCATTGTCGGAACGAACGACACGAACCTGAAGTTGGCGGTCATGGCGGACGCGGGCGGCAAGTGTAACTACAAACGCGACATCCTGCCCAAAAAAGACAGCGTGTTGGATCTGATCCGCGTGGCCTGTTACGTGCATCAAATCCCGGACGCCATTGATATGATCGAGTACTGTCATGAACTGGGATATGAAACGACCTGTAATATCATGGCCGTGTCCATTGCCCAGGAAGTGGAAGTCCAGCAGGCCGTCGAGGAAGTGGCCAAGTCGTCCGCGGACGCGGTGGTGGTGGTCGATAGTTTCGGCGCCATGTACAGCGAACAAATCCGGACCCTGGTCAATCGTTATATGATGGCCATCAAGGGGACCGGCAAAATCGTAGGGATTCACGCGCACAACAACCAGCAGCTGGCCTTCGCCAATACCATTGAAGCCATTGTATGCGGCGCGAACTTCGTGGACGCCACCATGGCCGGCATTGGCCGCGGCGCCGGGAACTGTTCCATGGAACTGCTCCTGGGCTTTTTGCGCAATCCGAAATTCCACATTCGCCCGGTGTGGGAATTTCTGCATAAAGTCATGCCCACCCTGCCCGAGGATATCGAATGGGGGCCGTATCCGGAGTATATTATTTCCGGTCAGATGAATCAGCATCCCAAGGACGCGATTCAGTCCCGAGCCTCCAAGGACAGCAACTTTCTGGAATTTTATGACGAGTGCATTCGCGACATGTAAAACCGAAGCCAGGGCGATCCGGAAACGGATCGCCCTGCTGGTTTCTTTTGGAATCGAATTGTACGGGCCTTATCCAACACAGGAGCGCAAACCATGAAGAACGTGATTATTCTCGGGACGGGGCCGGCCGGATACGCGGCGGCGATTTATACGGCCCGCGCCGACCTCAAGCCTTTAGTCATTGAAGGTCCCGAACCCAACGGCCAATTGGCCATGACCACGGAGATTGAGAATTATCCCGGCGCCGCGGAAGGTATGATGGGACCGGCTCTCATGGATTTGTGTCGCGCCCAGGCCGAACGGTTCGGCGCCGAGGTCGTCCGCGGCACGGTCAAAAAGGCCGATCTGAGCGGATCGCCCATCACGCTGGAAACGGAAGAGGGCGAATATCAGTGCAAAACATTGATCATCGCCACCGGCGCCACCGCCCGTCGGATGGGATTGCCTTCGGAAACCGAGTACTGGGGATATGGCGTTTCGGCCTGCGCCACCTGTGACGGCTTTTTCTTTCGCGACAAGGAAGTGATGGTTGTGGGCGGTGGCGATTCGGCCATGGAAGAAGCCCTCTTCCTGACCAAGTTCTGCACAAAGGTCTATATCGTTCACCGCCGCGATGAATTGCGCGCTTCGAAGATCATGGGCGAGCGGGCCATGAAGCACGAGAAAATCGAAATCCTCTGGAATTCGGTGATCGACGAGATTCTGGGCGCCGTGGGCGAACACGGCGCAAAGAAGGTGACCGGCGTCAAACTCAAGGACACACAGACCGACGCCATCACAGAGCGCCCCATTGACGGGGTCTTCCTGGCCGTGGGGCATACGCCCAATACGGATATTTTCAAGGGCCAACTGGAACTGAACGACGACGGATTTGTCAATGTAAAGCATCCGTCCACCCAGACCAATCTGCCCGGCGTCTTCGCCGCCGGCGATGTCATGGATCCCCACTACAAACAAGCCATTACGGCCGCTGGCTCGGGCTGTCGCGCGGCGCTGGACGCCGAGCGGTATTTGTCCCATCTGGAAGGTTGAGCATTCAGAAAACAAACCACCACGCAAACGAAGGAGACCTGATCCCATGAGCGCTGTCCCGGAAAAAGAAGTCAAGGCTCGCATTCAATCAGTCCGCCAACACTTGAAGGAAGCGGGATTGGATGGCGTCCTCGTCCAGACGCGTCCCAACACCTTCTACATGTCCGGTTTCACCGGTTCCTGTTCCCTGATTCTCATCACCTCAAAGAAAGCGGTCTTCATTACCGATTGCCGTTATATCGAGGTCTGTCGTCGGGAAGTGAAAGGCTACGAGGTCGTGTTGGCTACCGATGGTCTGCCGGCCTGTCTGACGGAAGTGGTCCAAAAGATGAATCTGAAAACGGTGGGCTTCGAGGGCGAGATTTCTTTCGATATGCACACCGATTTGCGCAAGGCCGTCAAGCCCGCGTCCATGAAGCGCACCAGCCTCGTGACGGATGCCCGCCTCATTAAATCGACCTTCGAGAACGGTAAACTCCAGCGGGCCCAGGTGGAATCCGAAAAGATCTTCAACGCCCTGCTGGATTTCATCAAACCCGGTGTCACGGAACTGGATATCCGCAATTTCATCGTTCACGGCGCCGACTTTGCCGGATTGGACGGCATCTCCTTCGATCCCATCATCGCCTCGGGCAAGAACAGCTCGCTGCCACACGCCCATCCGACCAAACGCAAAATCGGCAAGCGCGATATCATTACCATCGATATGGGCGTGATTTACGATGGCTATTGCTCC
>JADFCT010000451.1 GCA_017161665.1 Candidatus Sumerlaeota bacterium | reverse complement strand
CAGTGATGCCGGTGTCTGTATGGCGTTGCATCCCACAACGGATGAGCCTGTCATTTCCTATGTGGCCGGTGGAAAGACCCTATTCGCGCACAGGGTGAACGATGTATGGGGAATCCAGGAAATCGACAATGCCGCTTCCTGGGCGCGGGAAACATCAATCGTATTCAACACGGCTGGTCAACCCACCGTGGCGTATTACACGCCCGGTCTGACCCAGAAAATTAAAGGCCAGGTGACCGTCCTCAGTCCGCCGGGGCTTGCTTATGCCTGGTTGGATGAATCGGGCTGGCGCCGAGAATCAATTGATCCGGACGCGCCGAGTTACCTGTATCTTTCGTTGGCCTACGATGCGAACGGGAATCCCGCTGTCGCCTATTCCAGTATTACCGATGGTGGTGGTTCTTATCAAACGCTGATGTATGCCGAACGGGGCGAAACCGGTGATTGGACTCGGGAACAGGTTCAGACCGGTACGATCGGTTATGGCGTTTTCGCGTCGCTGGCTTTCGATCCCCTGACGGGCGCTCCGTCCATCGCCCACCGCGGGGGAGGCGACGATCGGGCGATCTTTATGACTCGTGTGGGCGCCACTTGGACTCATGACCATTTTGATATCGGAGAATATGACGGCAGCTATCTGAGTTTGGCCTTCGATACCAGCGGACGCCCAAATATCAGCCACACCGACTACTATTGTCTGAAAATTGCGCGGTTCAACCCGCTGACCGGCCTGTGGGATCGAGAAATTCTAGATGAAGACGGTCGATCCTTTAATGGGACCTGCATCGCCTTTCATCCTGCAACCAATGAACCGGCAATCGCATACAGTGTCGATCTGCCGCAACTGGCTTACCCTTACCCTGGCAGTCTGAAATATATGACTCTCCATGAAAACTAAACCGGTTATGGGTTGCCTCTACACCAATTGATGCCTCAAACAGTCCGACTCCATGCCTTCCTTTGGGCATGGAGTCGGGCTATCTTTGGACGGTGTTTGATGATTGGACGTTTCAGTTGATAAAATTGTGTGGAATTTTTCATTTTTCCAGTTGACAATAAAATAAATGGAGTTCTTGATCGACTTTGTCTCACCCAAAAAACGCCTCATCATCATCTTTTGGATTGAATCACGATGAACTGTTCGGTTCCTACACATCGAGCAGGAATGGGATCGCTGGCCGATGAGGATTGGCTTTTTCAATGGAAAAGCCAATTTGAGCATCGACGAATCGCATTGCCCATCGACGCAATCGAGCGCGCCCGAGCGCTGATGGCTCCTGCTGTATCCCGGAGCCGAACGGGAACGATTGTGTTACTGGATTTGGGATTGGATTCGGATGACGCTTACAGGCCGAGTCACGATGAGCGCAATTATTTGTTGGATATGTTTTGTCGTCTGTGCTCTGAAACGGCCCTGCAGTATGATGGACTCGTCGTGTGTTATTCGGGGAGCCGGGCTCTGCTGGTGTTTGGGGCGCCGGTGTCGTTTCAATCGGACGCCATCCATGCCGCTTCGTCTGCGCTGGATATTTTGAGATCTTTTGATCGCAGTGGCTTGACGGCGAACCTTCGAGGCGGGATCGCCACGGGTCCTTTTCTCTTTCGGACGATTGAAGCGGGTGGGATCCGCCAATACAGCCTTGTGGGCGCTCCCGTTGATTCGTCCATTCGTTTGGCGCATTCCGCCGCTCCCCGTCAGATTCGTGTATGCAAAAAGACGGCCAAGGTTCTTGAGAGTTCTTTTCTCCTTGGACCGCTACCGACGGACATGCTCTGGGGTGATGATGTCATTGCGCGGGCCCGGACTCTCTTGAGGAAACGTGAAAGCCCAGCATCAACCCGCAAAATGGACCAACGGTTTGTCGGACGAACGGAAGAACTCAGCCAATTAAGGTTGGCCGTTTCCAGGCATTCCGCCTTAAACCCGTCCTATATTTGCATAACCGGTGAAGGCGGGATTGGAAAAAGCCGACTGGTTCTGGAATTGTCGCGTCAGATGGCCGGGGAGCAACCATTCCATTTTTTCGAGGGCGACTCCCATGGGCGTAAAGTTCTATTTCACCCATTGATTGCCTGGATGAGAAAATGCCTGAATCTGTCGGAGCGCCCGTCGGCGGAATCCATCCAAACCGCCATTTTTCGGTACTTTAAGAACCATCCCACCCTGGATTCTCATTATGAAGTGTTAATGGGGTATCTTTTGGGGGAACCTCAAGCCGTATCCAATTTTCGTGATGAGAAGGCTCGTCTTCTGCGCGATAACATCTTTTTGATGTTTATGAATCTGGTTCATATCGAAGGTGGGAACCAGATCCCCGTTCTGGTTTTTGACGATTCACACTGGTATGACCGCCTGACCCGGCAATGGATTGCCTGGCTTCTGACAGATGCCCCGGTTCGATTCCCCATTATCCGCATCAAACGAATCGCTCGCGAAATCGGAGAATCGGTTGAGTTGGATACCGTCAGCAGACCATCCAAATCGTTACGGCTGGGGCCTCTTGACAATACGTCGATCCGACAATTGCTGCGCCGTATTTTGAAGACGAACCATTGTACGGAGCAAATGTTATCCCATTTTTTGAATCTAGCGGAGGGCAGTCCGTTTTATGCCTTGGAAATTGCGCAATCATTTTTATGGACGGCCAATGGAAATGGAGAGGAAAGCGATCCAACGACTTTTTTGACGGATATTGTTGACAACTCTGCTTTTAAAACCAATGAGAATCAGGATACCCATCCTCCTCTTCCCCTGTCGATTCTTGCCATCATTCAGTGGCGGTTGGATCGGCTCTCCTCGGAATCGCAAGAGATCCTGGAACGAGGGGCCATCATCGGCATCCGCTTCTCTGAATCGGATTTGGGCGCCTGGGGAGTTGGGTGGGC
>JADFCT010000450.1 GCA_017161665.1 Candidatus Sumerlaeota bacterium | reverse complement strand
TGGGCGGCCACATAGGCAAAGGCGAATTTGATCTCCGGCGGAAAAAGAGCGTCCCATTGGTTTTCCTCGATCGTCTCCATGCCACGTAAAACCGCCTGGCTCGTTTTTTTCAGATTTTGACGGGACTCCGGCAATTCCCGACTTTCCAAACAGGCCAGCGGCGTCAGACAAAACAGTTTTTCAATGGAGGTGACGCCGACCTCCTCTGCCGTGGAGACCGCATACCCCACACACGCCCAATACATCGTGATGATCTCCTCCAGCCAGGCCTCGTGTGTGGCGGGAACCGGATTCCCCACCGCGGTTTTTTTTCTGAAGAACATGTATCGTAACACCTTTGAAATTTTCAATGGGATGGGCGCTGCCAGGGCGTCTCCCCTGCCCGGTCGCCGGCCGCGTTCCATGGGCGAGAGGCCCCCATGTCCCTCCCTCCGGACTCGACATGTCAAGCGCATCCAATGCGATGGAGAACCTACCATTCATCTCATTGCCGATACAAAAAAAATCCGGCAGAGATGAACACATCTCTCTGCCGGATTTCAAGTTTCATTTGCTGTCAGGTCGGCTTAGTAAAGCGAAGCGCCATTGCCCTGGATCGGCTTGATGATCCCGCCGCGGGCGGATTTGGGACGCTGGGTCCGCGGACCACGTGGGGCCAACGGGGCCTTGGCCGCGCCGCCCATGGATTTCGGGACCCATGTATTGAATTTCGCCTTCTTGGAGGTATCCACTGCCCCCAGGAGGCCCCCACCGATGGCGCCGCTGTTGTTGTCCTGGGTGTTGGATGTGCCGCCGCTGTTGATCAGATTCGAGCCAACCACCTGGCGCAACTGTGGCATAAACCAAAAATGGCGCGTCGAAAGATCCGTGGTGAGCTCATCCATAAAGAAGGGGCTGCTGGGGTGCGGCGTATAAGATGTGTTGGAGTCCATTTTGGCCATCACACGCGGCCCGCGGGACAGATAACGGGACTTGCTGTTGGAGCCGACCCCGCCGTTAATCTTGACTTTGAGCGGACGATCCGTTTTCGGAGCAACATTGTCCATCCGAACGGTCCAACTCTTCTCACTTTGCGCATAAGCGGCCTTGGCTATGAACAAACCGAGCGCGGCAATGGCCAGGCCAGTTAAAATCATCGTCACATCCGAGCGTCTCATGAGTCAATCCTTTCCAATATGGCGAACAAAATCATTGGGGCGCGAATCCCCATTTTCCATTCCAATGATGGCCGACTATAGTCCTGCGGCTCGACCCCGTCAAAGAAAAAAACCCTCCCCAAAGGAAAAAACACATAGGAGGCCTACTGCAAGGACCGAATCGGCGCACGGGCATAAACCACCATTTGCGGAACCATCCCCCCCCACGCCACCAGCGCCACCAGGGGCAGACCGATGAACCCGGGACGTCCAATCGACCCGGCAACGGACGTCCAATCGCCCAAAAACGCATAGTGATCCCCCAGCGCCGACAGCATCGGCTCCATGGCCGCGATCCCCCAGGCGGCCCCCCCGCCGCCGATCAGACAGCCCAAGGCGATCAACACCGCCAATTGCGCCCCATAGAGTCCCAACACCAGGCCCGGCGTCGCCCCCACGGCCCGCATCACGCCGATCGACCGCCGCTGTTGCATCATCATCAGGGTAAAGGTGTTCCAGACATTCAATCCCGCCAGAAACACCACCAGCCCCCCCCCGAACAGCGATCCCCACGTCACCACCGCCAGACCCCACTGAATCTGTTCCAGGGTCTCTTGATGGCCTTCCACCAGAAACCCTCGCTCGGTCAACGCTGTCCGGACCGATTGATAATCCTCGGCCGACGCGGTGGCCACATGGAGAGCGCCATATTCCGTCGCCGGCTGGCCATGATACCATTCATTCCAGGTCTCCGCATATTTGAGCGGAACCACCAGACCAATGAGACTGATGTTGTCTGTCAGCCCCACAATCTGGCAGGTCACAGTCCGCGAGCGCGACTGAGAACCAATGGAAAAGGACTCGCCCAGATCCAGTTGAAAGGTCCGTCCCACCACCGCCGCCTGGTTGACACGGGGCAGCCCCTGGCTCTCCGCATACCCCAGATTATACATATCCAGAAAATAGCGCGACGCCATGACCGGAACCAGCGCATCGGGCGCGTCGCTGTACGCAAAGGCGTACCCATCCGCCAGACCCTCTCGAACCAGTTCGGGATCCACGCCATTGACAATGGCATCCGTCTGGATCGACTGTCCCAGAATCGAAAGGGTGGCCATGAGGGGGAAGGTAATCGCCTGTTGGCGATAGACGGACGCCACCCCGGGCAACGCCTCGATGTCTCGCGCCTGGTCGCCGCTGATCCGCTTCGGCCCCATTCGAATCAGAGCAATGTCAATGGGCCGGGGCTTGACCACCAGCCGATTGGCGGGAAAAACGGCTTCAATCCGCGGGGCCACATAGTGCCGCGCCGTCCAGACCAGCGCCCACGCCCCCACCCACACGGCGGCCCCCACCGCCACACCGGCCACCGCGAAAAACGACCGCGCCCAGGCGCTCCGAAAGGAACGCCCCATCAACAATATGTATGATTCCAGCCGCATGACGCTCCTGACATCGCGAAAAATCTAAACATAAGGCTCTCGGAAAAAATAAATCCCCTTATGGGGGCCTGTTTTCAGCCCCGGAGGGGCGCCACATAACAGCCCAGGGCAAGGCCCTGGGTCCACGGCAAATAAACAAATCAAGCCCTGTAAGGGCGCCACAAGAGCCATCCCTTTCGGGCGCCCCACCCATCTCATTATCCCCGACTGGCGCAAGGCGCCATTGTGTCGCCCTTTCAGGGCTGAAACGTTGGGGACGCGCAGACCCAGGGCCCCGCTCCCTCCGGTCGCTCTGCCCTGGGCTGTTATGTGTCGCGCC
>JADFCT010000449.1 GCA_017161665.1 Candidatus Sumerlaeota bacterium | reverse complement strand
CTCCAGGGATTTTTGAAGCAGGCCGACGCCGAAGTGGTCGCCCTGTGCGATGTCTATGAGCCGTATTTACAGCGGGATTATTCCAAAGTGGACGCCGGTCTGCGCAAAGCCCTCGGTGGTCGCGTTCCCCCAATGGACGAGAAACTCCCCGATGGCGTCCGTCGGTATCGGGATTTCCGCCGCCTTCTGGAGCAAAAGGACATTGACGCAGTCGTCATCGCCACGCCCGATCACTGGCACGCCCTTCAGACCGTTATGGCCTGTCAGGCCGAAAAAGACGTCTATGTGGAAAAGCCCCTGTCCGTGACCATTCGTGAAGGGCGACGGATGGTCGAGGCAGCCGACACGTACAAACGAGTCGTCCAGGTGGGGCTTCACCGGCGTTCGTCGCCCCTGTACGCGAAACTGGCTGAAGCCGTGCAGGGCGGGAAAATCGGCAAAGTCACGGTGGCCCGCGCCTATCGCATCAGCAACATGTTTCCCGACGGCATCGGCAAATCCCAACCATCCCCCCCACCCGAAGGCATGGATTGGGACATGTGGCTGGGCCCGCGTCCCAAACGCCCGTACCAGGACAACATCGCCCTCTATAAATTCCGGTGGTGGACCCAGTACTCCTCTCAGATGGCGAATTGGGGGATTCACTACTTTGACGCCATCCGCTGGCTCCTCAACGAAACGGCGCCCGTGTCGCTTTCGGCCTTTGGCGGGCGATATGCCGTTGAGGATGACCGTACCGTGCCGGACACGGCGGAAGCCGTTTTTGAACTGCCCTCAGGCGTTCTCCTCAACTTCGGTCAATACGAAGCGAATGGTGGCGAAGCCCTAGCCGCCGGAGAAATCGAATTGCGCGGCGTTCGGGGCAATCTGTACGCCAATGAATCCAGCTATGAAATTCAGCCGAGCCGTCCGGGACAGTTCCAATCCTCCGCCTCACCCCTCAAACCGGAATCCGAAGACGCCCAAACGGGCAACCAAAGCCTGACGGAAATGCATATTCGCAATTTCCTGGATTGCGTGAAGAGCCGGAAACGCTGTCACTGCGATATGGAAACGGGCCACCGCTCGACGACCTTCGCCCTGCTGGCCAACATCTCGCTGGCCACGGGTACGCGGTTGCATTGGGACTCGAACGCCGAAAAGATCACCAATCACCCTGAAATCAACGAAATGCTCCACTACGCGTATCGGAGCCCCTGGAAACTGGAATAAGGGCCACGGACACGACATGGCGCCGACGGCTCTTGGTTATCGTACAATCCCCCCTGTGTTGACCGTGCGGGGTTACCGCAGAGGCAGGGTCGGCACATTGCCCAGTGTCCAGTTGAAGAGGATGATGGCGTCCATGTTGTTGACCGTGCCATCGATAAAAATGTCGCAAACGGCGATATCGGAGACGACGTCCATGGGGACGTTGCCAATGATGGCGTTGAAGAGGATGACCGCGTCCAGCCCGTTTGCCGTTCCGTCGGCGTTGGCGTCGCCCAGTCCCGGTCGTTCATCCGGATTACTATTGTTCGAATAGCAGATCGACTCGTAGGCGTCATCGAAGCCGTCGCCGTCCGTGTCGGGATTGGCGTCGTTGGGATCGAACATCAGCGGCAGGCCGTCGCCATCGCCATCCGTCCAGTTCGGTGGGTCTGTTGAATCCAGCGGGTCGGATTTCAAAAAGAGGACTTCAATCCCGTCGCCCAATCCATCGCCGTCTGAATCGTGGTTGAGTGGATCGGTTCCGTAGAGCCCCACATTGGGGTCGGTTCCGTCGATATTCGGACAATCGTCCACTCGCTCCCAGCTGTCCAGCAAGCCGTCGCCGTCCGAATCCGGGAGCCAGAGGTTGGTGCGCCCCTGTGTGATTTCTGTATAATCAAGGGTTTCACATTCGTCCGGTTTCCCGTCATTGTCGAAATCCGTAAGGATAGGGGTCGGCGTCGGTGTGGGGAGGAGGACCGTTTCATATTCCGGGACGCCGCCGACAACATCTGAGGCGCGCCAGTTGATCGGATCACCCGCGTCGCCGGTCGGGTCGATGATTTCCAGGGACGGTCCCTGTCCGTCCGGCGTGACGGGCCAGGGGGGCATATCCGTGTAGGTGAAATTGAGGATTGTGGCGTCGTTCGCGTCCACCAGGCGGATTGTTTCGCCGCCGTTGCTCAGTTGTCCATCATAGGCTCCCGTGAAACCGACGCCATAGCGAAGGGTAAAGGCGCCGGGCGCGCACACCAGAACCATTTTCCGACCCGGAGCCAGATACGTCAGGGAGGCGTTGGTGAAGTCATAGAGGATGCCGCCCGTGAAGCGCACGCCGGTCAGATTTAAAGTTTCCGTGATCGAAATGTTTTGCAGTTCAATGAACTCGAATAAATCCGCATCGTCGAAACCGGCGCTCCGTTCCTCGGTCGAAGGGGGCAGCGGGTGGTAATGGATTTCCGTGATGCGCAGGTATTGCTGTGCGGGAGACTGTTGTGGCGGAATGGGGTCGGTTCCGGGCGAACCGTGGTTCATGTCACTCGCGCGCCAATTGGTCGGATCATTGTAGTCGCCCGTGGGGTCGATGACTTCGAGCGAGGGGCCCAGCCCGTCGGCCGCCGCGGGCCAGCCGAGTTCATCGTCATAGGCGAACGACTGAATCACAGCGCCGGCCGTATTGATAATCGTCAGCGTCTCGCCGCCGTTGCTCAGGGCGCCGTCATATTCGCCAATGACCGGAAGATCGGCGCCATAACGCGCTGCGATCGCGGCGGCGCTTTGGGCCAGAAGAACGCGCTGGCCGGGGCTGAGCGTCGTGATCGTCGCAGTGGTCAGATCGATCAGGATGCCTTGAGAGAATTGAATGCCGGTCAGGTTCAGCGTGGCCGTTGTGCTGATATTGGTCAACTCAATGAACTCGAAGGCATCGTTATTGGTAAATCC
>JADFCT010000448.1 GCA_017161665.1 Candidatus Sumerlaeota bacterium | reverse complement strand
CGCCCTTGACGCGCCAGGAGATGGCTTTGGCCTTTCCAGATTTTCCAAGGAGTCTTCAAATGTCTTTACGAACCATGAATCGACGGGAAATGTTGCGTTGGGCCGGGGCGGGGGTGGCGGCCCTGACCGGGACTGTCCGGGGCGCCCGGAACGCCTTCGGCGCCGCCGCCGACAAGCCCAATGTCATTCTCGTGATCACCGACGATCAGGGATACGGGGATGTGGGGGCCCATGGAAATACCATGATCCAAACGCCTGCCATGGACCGGCTCTGGGCCGAGAGCGCGCGGTTGACGGACTACCATGTTGATCCCACCTGCGCTCCCACCCGATCGGCCCTCATGAGTGGACGCTATTCCAATCGCACCGGCGTCTGGCACACCATCATGGGCCGCTCGCTCATGAATGACAACGAGACGACCCTCGCGGAGGTGTTCAAGGCCAACGGATACGCCACCGGCATGTTCGGCAAATGGCATCTGGGCGACAACTTCCCCCTTCGGCCTGAAGACCAGGGCTTCGAGGACGTGACCCGCCATGGCGGCGGCGGCGTGGGGCAGGGGTCCGATTATTGGGGCAACGATTACTTTGACGACACCTACTGGCGCAATGGCCAGACCAAACCCTACACGGGCTATTGTACGGACGTCTGGTTCGCCGAGGCCATGGACTTCATCCAGCGGAACCAGGAACGGCCGTTCTTCTGTTATCTGAGCACGAACGCTCCCCACGGGCCGCTGAACGTCGATCCCAAGTATGCGAAGCCTTATGAAGAAAAGGGGGTTCCCCCCAATCTGGCCAAGTTCTACGGCATGATCGAAAATATTGACGAGAATCTGGCCAAACTGCGCAAGCAGCTCACGGCGCTGGGGTTGACGAAAAACACGATTCTCATTTTCACCACGGACAACGGCACGGCCAACGGCGCCGTGCGTGCGCGGTCCGACGACAAATGGCCCGGCTTCAACGCCGGGATGCGCGGGGCCAAAGGATCGGAATACGACGGCGGCCATCGGGTCCCCTTCTTTATGCACTGGCCGGCGGGGAAACTGAACAAAGGACAAGACATCGATCATTTGTGCGCGCACATTGACGTGCAGCCCACGCTGATCGATCTGTGCGGACTCAAGGGACGCCAGGGCCCCCCCATGGATGGTCAATCTCTCTTGCCCCTTTTATACGGAAAAGCCATTACTCAGGATTTACGCTATCGCACCCTCTTTGTTCACTCACAGCGAATCGCCCATCCCGAAAAATGGCGCAAAACCGCCGTCATGACCCGACGCTGGCGCCTGGTCAATGGCCGGGAACTGTATGACATGTCCGTCGATCCGGGGCAGCAGAATAATGTCTATGATCTGCATCCCCAGGTCGTCGAAGTCCTGAAGGCCCAGTATGACCAATGGTGGGACAGTCTCAAGCCGACCTTTGGCGATTATGTCCGGATCGGCCTGGGCGATGACGCCCAGAATCCCACATGCCTGATGTCCCACGACTGGCTGGTTGAAGACCAGAAGGACAGCGCCTGGCATCAGAACAGCGTGAAAAACAATCATCTGGCCAGCGGTCCCTGGGCCGTGCACATCACACGGGACGGCCGGTATCGAGTGGATCTCTATCGCTGGCCGAAACACTTAAAGCAGGCCATGGGTTGCATCAAGGCGAAGGTGGAAATCGCGGGTGAGAGCCGTGAGAAAGAAATCGACGCGACAGCCGATCACGCCCGCTTTGAACTGGACCTCAAGGCCGGACCGGGGATGTTGCAGTCCTGGTTGACGCGAGAGGACGGCAAATCGTTCGGCGCCTATTTCGTTTGGGTGGAGCGTGTCGGATAATTAAAAACAGAAATGTCTCCCTAACCAATGATTCGTTGCGGAGTCTCAATTTGCCCTTGATCCGGCCTGGTTTTTTCGGTAATTCACTTTTCGTATGCCATGATGGCTAGTTACTTACCTACCATTACCGGGTGGGAGATGTTTTGCAGGAGACCGCCGCAATGTTCCTTGAAGTGATTCATAATATCTCCCTTCTGCTCGCTTTGTGCATGATCTACACCATCGTCTTACGGAAACTGGACCGCCAGTCCGTGTCGGGAAGGATCCTGATCGGACTGGCTTTCGGGCTGGGCGCCGTGATCGGGATGCATACACCGGTGAACTACTCTCCGGGTATTATCTTTGACGGCCGCTCGATTTACGTCAGTCTGGCCGGACTGTTCGGTGGTGGTCTGGCGGCGATTCCCGCCGTGATTGCCACGGTCATTACCCGCATTATGATCGGTGGAATGGGTGTCTGGACCGGCTGCGGGGTCATCGTCACATCGGCCGCGCTGGGGGTGGCCTGGCGGCATGGGCGGGGACGCGACCTCAACGCTCTGACGCCGGTTCAATTGGTTTTATTCGGAGTCGTTGTCCACCTGGCCATGCTGGCGTGGATGTTGACGCTGCCGAAGGCCATTCGGTGGGACGTGCTCGCCAATATATCCGGCTACGTCATGCTCCTTTATCCCCTGGGGACGCTGATCGCGGGACTGATGCTGATCCAGTTGGATCGTTGGCAGGCGGCGCATCTTGGCATCGCGGACAGCGAGAAAAAACTCCGCCAACTGTTTGAAGCCTCGCCCGATGGGATTTTGATTGCCAACGTTAAGTCCGGCCGATTCCTCTTCTCCAACCCCGCCATCTGTCGCATGTTGGGCTATTCTGCGGACGAATTCCTTCGTCTGAGCGTTCCGGATATTGTTCCCCCCGAGTCTCGTGACCGGATTCTGCCTGAATTCGAAATGCAGGTAAGGGGCGAAAAAACGTTGTCGCTGGGAATCCCTCTTCAGAAGAAAAATGGGGAAATCTTGTATACAGACATCAGCGGTGTTCCGATCGAAATGGATGGAAAACCTTCGATTTTTGGCTTTTTTCG
>JADFCT010000447.1 GCA_017161665.1 Candidatus Sumerlaeota bacterium | reverse complement strand
TCCCCGTTGGCGGTGAAATTGACTTTCAACCCAGCGCCCCAGATCGGCCCCGTGGTTTCGCCGTCCGGATCGTACATCTGCTGCACGATAAGATGGCGGACGCCGTTATGATCGGTGACATAATCCCGATAGACTACATGGAAATCCAATGCTTCGGAACCGACGCCGAAGGCATCGGCATGGGCGTCCAGAAAAGGCTTGAGGCTTTCGACGACGGCTGTTGTATCGGAATCGGGAGCAATCGTCAGCTCATCTCCCAGAAGACGCTCGGTCGAGCGGATATGTCGCGGGGTGGCATAGAGTGAATCACCCACCTGGGCGGTTCGCGCTGCTTTGAGAAACGCGGACCGGGAAGGTCTTCGATCAAAGAATTCCGATGCTTTGGAAGGCTGTAACGCTTGAGCAAAACTGGTCACGCCTAACAAGAGAAGGATACTCGAGAAACCAACCAACCGATTTAACAGATCTTGAAACATGAAAGACTCCCTTTGGATTTGATGTCTTATCTATCGGAGCCATTCGAGAAAACTTTAGCCAATCGCGCCTTTTTTTGTGGATGGGCTCTGAATCAAGCCGCTGCGCCTCGCTGCCCGCGGGGGTTCCTTCGATCCCTCCGATGCCGGTGTTGTTTCAACGTGCTGGAAGGGTCTCTTCCGCTTTCCGACAATCACCCGTCAGCTCGCTTTGGGGGTTGACTTGTTTTTACGCCTGCCTTACGCTGGGTTTGGAGTCATGTTGAATTTCTTATCCAATGGATAGGGCTCATTTTTTTCAGGAGCGCCAGTAGTTCACCCTTTCAGGTCAACAGGAGATGGATCCAATGAACAAAAAACATTCTTTGAGCCGTCGGAGTTTTCTGCTCCGGGGGGCGGCTGCCGTGGGCGCGGCGGCCATCCCGACGATCGTTCCGTCGTCGGTCTTCGGCGCCACGGCGCCCAGCAACCGATTGTCCATGGGCATGATCGGCATGGGATTGATGATGGGCGGTCATTTGAACGGAATGCTGGGACGCGACGATGTGCAGGTGGTCGCCGTTTGTGACGTCATCCGCGAAAAACGCGAAGGAGCCAAGCGCCGGGTCGAAGAGCGCTATGCCGAGCGGACCGCTTCGGGGAACTACTCGGGTTGCGCCGCCTACAACGAATATGAACGCGTGTGTGAACGGCCGGATATTGACGCGGTCTTCGTCGTTACGCCGGACCACTGGCACGCCCTGTGTTCGCTGGCCGCCATGCGCACGGGCAAGCATGTCTATTGTCAGAAGCCTATGACTCTGACCATTCGCGAGGGTCGGATCATGTCCGACACGGCCAAACAGTACGGCGTCACGTTCCAGGTCGGCTCGCAACAGCGTTCCGAACAGGCCTTCCGCAAGGCCTGTGAAATTGTGCGCAACGGCTGGATCGGCAAGGTCCATACGATCTATACCGGGCTGGGCTCCTTTGCCCCGCCGGCCACCCTGCCCGAACAGCCCATCCCCGACGGCTTCGACTATGAC
This sequence comes from Candidatus Sumerlaeota bacterium, assembly GCA_017161665.1. Lineage (GTDB taxonomy): Bacteria > Sumerlaeota > Sumerlaeia > JADFCT01 > JADFCT01 > JADFCT01. The sequence continues at coordinate 1,454 of JADFCT010000447.1, read as the reverse complement.
CGCTGGCTGGGCCCGACGCCCTACTATCCCTACAACGAAGAGCGCGTCAAAGGCAACTATGGCGGCGGCTGGCGGCGATTCTGGGAATATGGCTCCCGGAAGAACGGCGACTGGGGCGCCCATCACTTCGATATTATCCAGTGGGCCCTGGGCATGGACGACAGCGGTCCCGTTGAATTTGTCCCCAAAGGTTATCGTGGCGTCGAATATCAGACCCACTACTATGCCGACGGCACGCGCGTCCTGCGGGATCATCCCGACCGCAAAGGTCACATGATCCGCTTCATCGGAACCCAGGGCGAAGTCTCGGTCAGCCGCGGCGGACGCATCGACTCCACGCCTGGTCGTCTGACGAAAGCGCCGTTGCTCCCCAGTGAAGTTCATCTCTATGAATCCCGCAACCATGAAGGCAACTGGATCGATTGCATCCGCTCCGGCAAAACACCGATCTGTCCGGCGGAAATCGGCCATCGCACGGCGACGATCTGTCACCTGAGCGGCATCGCCGAACGACTGGGTCGTCCCATCCGTTGGGATCCGCTGGAAGAAAAAATTCTGAATGATAAAGAAGCGGAACGCTGGATCGATCGGCCCCGCCGCGCGCCCTATGTGCTTTGAGCATCCAACAGGCAACTGTGATCGCAAAACAGAGACTCGACATTCTCGAAAGGAATCATAAAATGAAAGCGATGACCCGAATACGAGCCGCCGTGGCGGCTCTTGCGCTGTGCCTGATGGTGATGTCAGCCGGCGCCCAGGATATGAATGAACTGCTGGACAAACTCACCGGCAAAACCCCCGTCCCCATGGGCCAGGGGCAGCAGGGGGATTGGACGGCGGATTATGAAAAGGCTATTGACCATCTGCTTCCCCTCATGGCGGCCGACGATGTGGGCGCCCGTTATGCCCCCCAGATCACCTTCCAGCAAATCTGTCTCCATGCCTCCCGTCCCCGCGCCGAACAGGAGCGTCAGGCCCTGGAAGACGTTCTGCTGAAGACCTTGGCCGAAAAAGACCTCATCCCCACCGTGCAACGCTGGTTCGTCCTGCAACTGCAACGGATGGGTGGCGAAAAATCCGTGCCCGCTCTGACACAGATGATGGGTTCCAGCGACAAGGAACTTCGGGATATCGCTCGGCGCGCCCTGGAAAAAAATCCGAGCGACGAATCAACGACGGCCCTCGTCGAAAATCTGAAACACGCCGATGATCCCGTCTGGACCATTGGACTTCTCGAATCCCTGGGTGAGAAACAGTCCAACGACGCCATTTTCGAAATCGCCAAACGCCTGAAATCCGACAATCCCAAAGTCATGGCCACCGCGATTGCCGCTCTCGCCCGCATCCAGACCAAGGAAGCCTTTGCCGCCCTCGCCCCACTGGTGAACCAGGAACCGGATGAAAGCATCCACATCCGCCTGGGGCAGGAACTCGTGGCCATGGCCTATGAGTTG
>JADFCT010000446.1 GCA_017161665.1 Candidatus Sumerlaeota bacterium | reverse complement strand
GTCGGGTCGTCCGGCGCAGGCATGAACGGCCCGAGGGCCATGGCGGCGTTGGCGTGGTCTTCGGGGAAATCTTCCGGGCCGTCATAATCCACATCGAAGGCGCCCCGCCCGGTGGAGGCGTCGCGTCAGTATCCGGTCAGCCCCACGAGGCGCAACAGGCCGAGGAGGCGTTCGGGCGAAAAGTCATGGAGGACGGCGTAGAGATCGAAGGTGTGGGAGTCGGCATCGGTTTGGTTTTTCGGAAAGCGCGCATCCTCGCCGAAGAGTTGCCCCTCCAGGGCGCTGTTGTCGGCGCGGCTGATGGAGACATGGGGCATGAGTTGGGCGACGAGGGGCTGGGCGTCCTGGAGCGTGGGGCTGTGCTTCTGATTTAAAAACGCATGAGCCAGCCCCTTTTCGCTCAATCCCGTCCGGGCCAGTTCGTCGAAAAGGGCGCGGGGAATGTGGGGACGGCGTAAAATCTGTTTAAGGGACGGCAGGTCCCCTGTGTGTCGCTTGTCCTTGGCTGGATGATTTTGATCCAGGATGCGCCTGCGCTTTTCATCTTCAATGAATTGGTTTACGTGCTTGTTCAACTCTCTGAAATCGCTATCGGCCATGGAAGGCAGCAGCGGTCGGGGCGCGCAACCCGGCGGCAGGGCATCGCCGAGAATCACGGGCGGCGCCTCGCTATCGTGGCGTTCAATGAATTCGGAAAGGGCCTCTTCGCCCTGGCTTTCGCGGATGGCCCAACACAAATGTCCCCAAAGGCCCGGCCCCCGGATGAGGGAGCCGATGGGGCCGCGCAGGGTCAGGCGGTATTTATGCAGCGTTGCCATCGCTCTTTCCTTCCAGGAGGTCTTGCGGTTTGATGCTTTGCGGTTCGGTCATTTCCAGGGCGATCTGTCCACACCCCCGCGAACCGTTCCCGCCGATGTAGTCCAGTTCCAGCAGATGCAGTCCCTGGCGGATTTGACTGAAGTGTTCGCCATCCGTGGCGCCGCCATCTCCGTCCACGTCAAAGATTTTATAGAGAATTTCGAGACTAAAGATCACGCCGGGGACGACCCGTTCCTGAGGTCGCGGATTCAGGGCTTTTCCCTCTATTCGGTTGATGGTGTTCTCGTACTTCTCTTCGATGATATCCATAGGCGAGAAGTCTTCGTCCAACAGGGGAAGGTTCTCTCGTGTGGCGGCTTTGTTCAGCGCGGCGTCGCGCATGATGATGCGTGTGGGGCCGTATTGCGTGTCTTTGGTGTTCCCGAAGGCGCGACAAATGAAGCAGTCCTCTCGGGCGCACTGATGCGTCGAGCCGTCACGGGAGACGTTGCCGGTGGCGACTTCGAGGATGGATCGCAGTTTGCCCTTCAGGGACGAGCCGGGGATGTAGGGCTCGGCGGTAACGGGATTTTTGATGATGGGATTGTCCATGCCGCCGATTTCGATGGATTCACGACCGGCGCCGATGTGAAGGCCTGTGATGACGCGGATGTGTCCGGTCAGTTTCTTGATTTCCAGCAGTCGAATATCACTCATTGGATTTGGATTCCTTTCGTGTGAAGAGGTGAGGCGGAATGGTTTTTACTTGTCGGCGATTCCCAAGCCGTACAGATAGCCGACGACGGCTTCGAAGAACTTGCAGAAGTTCAGGAACTTTGTTCGGTCGTTCTCGATGGCATCGACACTTTGGTCGATGAAGTCTTTGAAGTCCCGTGGGATCTTGGCTTTCTTTGGATTGGACGCATAGGCCACCTTGGCTTTTAACATGCCGACCAGAGCGATATGCTGCTTGAATTGATCTTCCGTCGAAGTCAGCACCTTCCGCTCCAGTGTTTTGACGTCGCCATAGAATTTGCGCAACTGGCTGCTGGTCATATTCGTCCCGATTTTTTTGGCCCAGTCTTCGGCCTGTTTGGAAAGCAAATCCGGTGGCATGGCGCCATCCTTGAAAAAAACGAGTTTGCTCAACTGGGGCGCTCGCGACTGCGAATTCTGTCGCTGGTTTTGTCCGCTTCCGGGATAGGGATTGGGCATGACTAGTTGTCTCCTTTGCCTCGATTCAGATACAGGGCCCACATGAGGGGCGCCGAATACCGACTCATCATTTTCTGTTCCTCCATTTTGCAGGATGTCATGAGGTTCACGAAGTGTTGGCCCGCTGCTAGTTTGGCCGGCGCGGTGGCCTTCGTGTCTTTCTCGTTTTTCGGGAAACCCAGATTCCGTTTTACGTCATAGAGCAAGTGGGACATGCACAAGGCGTCGTCGATTTTATCGCCTCGATTGAATCGGACGTACTGACGATGATAGCGCAGCATTCGATAGAGGAAGGCGCGGCTGACGATTTTGGTCCGCAGGAGATTGGCAAGGTATTCCGCTTCGTCTCTCGTCGCGTCAAAGTCGTCCCAAGGAATCATCTGATCGAAAATTCGGACGGCGTTTTTGCCCGAGGCTTTGACCTCTTCAAGAGCGTCCTCCACGCGACGGGCTCCATCCCGGATCGGTTGTCGGGGTTTTTGTACCGTCACAGCGGCGGAAAGGGTGACATCGGGATTGCCGGCAGTGAATCGATGGAATTCCTCTTGGAGCAATCCGGCAAAGTGATGACCGGTCAACCAGTCGGAAACCAGAAAGAGGTCATCGCCTCCCGCGAAAATCGTGTAGATGTTGCTGAAATCCCCACTGCCTGTTTTTTGGCTCATCAGGCGAGTCAGGCGCCCGGTAAAAAAGAGGTTGGTCATGCGGGCGAATGTCACATAGCGAGACAAAGTCACCGTTCCCAGTCCTCTGCTTGCGATCTGGCCAAGATTGTCCACGTCGGCCTTGATGAGGCTGAGCAGTTCCGCAGGCTGATCGTTTTTGTTACAGATCCCGTCCGGATGGGTGACGGCGATCTGACCGAAGGTTTTGGGATCCCCCTCATCCTGCCTTTCCAGACTGTCTTCAAACTGTTCCTTTTCGGCCATCGCCAACCACTCTTCGTG
>JADFCT010000445.1 GCA_017161665.1 Candidatus Sumerlaeota bacterium | reverse complement strand
CGTGCAATTCCACGCTGGCATTGAATCCGGCGTAGCTGATTTCCTTGAGCAATGCCGCGGCCTCGTCCACCGAATACTGTTTCTTCGGGTCAACCTTCTCCGCGGCGGCGCGATACTTCTTGCCTCGTTTACCCATCATGTTCTCCTCGTGGTCCTGGCGGTTTCCGGTATGCGGAAACCTCCCACAGATTATTAAATGACGACAGCGGCCACCGCAACCGACGGCCCGCCCTCGCGTCCTGCCTTTTATTCGACGACCAATCCCATGCTGCGGGCCGTGCCGGCAATCATTTTGACCGCCCCGTCCATATCGACGGAGTTCAGGTTCTTCATTTTCGCCTCAGCGATTTTTTCCAGCGTCGCCCGGCTGACCGTGCCCACCTTGTTCTTGTTCGGTTCACCCGAACCCTTGGGCAGATTCAGCTCTTTCTTCAACAACACGGCGGCCGGCGGCGTGCGCAGTTCAAAGGTGAACGAACGATCCGCGTATACCGTGATGACCGCAGGCACCGTGATGCCCATGCTGTCCTTGGTCTTCGCATTGTACTGCTTGCAGAAGTCCATGATGTTGACGCCGTGCTGGCCCAAAGCGGGGCCGACCGGCGGCGCAGGCGTCGCCTGACCGCCAGTGCAATGAATTTTGATCTTAGCAAGTATTTTCTTAGCCATGACAGTGTCCTACTTTTTGATTTACACCGGCGCGACGGCGCCTACAGTTTATCCACCTGCAACACATCGAGTTCGACCGCTGTCTGGCGACCGAAAATTGACACCATGACCGACAGCTTGCCGCGCTGCGGATCCACATCCGAAATCTGACCGTTGAAGCCCCCGAAAGGCCCTTCGATAATCTTGACCTGTTCGCCCTTCGAGTACAGCATCTCGGTCTTCGGTTTTTCCTGACGATGCGATGTCTGAGCCAGCAGGCCCTCGACTTCGCTGTTGTCCAGCGGAATGGGCTTGGTTCCGTCGCCCACGAAGCCGGCCACATTCGCCAGTTTCCCAACGAGATCGATCACGTCCTCGTTATATTTCATCTCGATCAGGACATAGCCCGGCATCAGATTCTTCTGACTCTGAACCTTCTTGCCATCCTTGATCTCAATCACATCATGGGTGGGCACAAGAATGCGTCCGACGTATTCCGCCAGCGCATCCACATCCAACCGATATTGGATATTTTTCAGGACCTTTTGTTCACATCCGGAATAGACATGAATCGCATACCATCGCGAATCTGAAAAATCGCCAAAATCTTCGGGGCTGGATTCGACCGGCGCGGTTTCCGCCGCGGGCGTCTCCTCATCCACCGCCGCATCCGAAGGCGTCGCCCCCGTCAGCGCATCGGCCAGCGTCTCAGCGGACGCCTCCGATTCAAGGATGTCTGGATCGGTTTTGGGTTCTTCACTCACCGTACACACTCACAATCACCCCCGCTCGACTCATGCGCTTTTTTCAGCGTCGAGGGGAAAAAGGTTATCGGACACAAAGACGCGCTATCCAGAACGGTCCGGACAACGCAGAGCAGTTCAGGGATGGCGCTAACGATTAGAAAAGCAGCTGAGTAATCAGAGAATATACGCTATCAACACCAAATATGAACACGGACAGGATAAAGGTGATCACCAGAACCAGAATCGTCGAGTTGACAACTTCCTCGCGACTCGGCCAACTCACCTTCTGCATCTCGACCTTGACTTCTTTGAAAAATTTATTCGTTTTTTCCGGCCATTGACTGACGTTCATCACCAGTTCCCTTTATATCCCGAAGTACGACGAAAGAAGACACCCCAGCGGCATCCCTCGTCAAGAATGGCAGGTCTGGAGGGACTTGAACCCCCAACACCCGGTTTTGGAGACCGGTGCTCTACCAGTTGAGCTACAGACCTGTATGATTCAACGAATGACCGGGATCGACATTCGTCTCCGAACCAACGCAAGCCGCCGAAAGGGTGTCCCCAAAGAAAACGGATAACCTTCCTTAAATCAGCGGAATACAAACCTTCCGTCCAACGGAGTCCGTGAATAAACTACACCCCCCCGGGCCGAGTCAAGCGGTTTTTGAATTAACCCAAAAAAAACTGGACGCTTCCGGAAGAAGAAAGCCCACAAACCCCGAATCACCGAAAAAAAGACGGATCGCACACACGAGGACGAAAGTTTGTCTCAAAGACGGGGAGCAGTTCAAGCCCCGATTTCCCGGGATGGGGGGCCCATTCGTGTTTCAAACCAAGCAACAGGGCAACGAAACAATGGCCCAGATGGATTCCATCCCCCGGCGCCACGGGGCGTATTCCGGACAGGTTTCGGGAGGCGCCCGGCGCCTTCGATTCGCATGGAAAACTCGTTGCTTTTTTTTGACCACTCCTTTAGTCTCACTTTTAAAATGCAATCGCTTTTGCCGATTCCATGGGAATATCGGCGCGATTTTTCACAATCGAACCTGTTTTCATAGAGGAGATATGATTCATGCCGTGGAATGATTTGGGGATTTCCCGTCGTCAGTTTATCACGCGCGCCGCCGCGTTTACCATTATCCCGGCTCACGTCCTGGGCCGCAATGGCCAGACCGCTCCGAGCGAAAAACTCAACCTGGCCTATATCGGCGCCGGCGGACGGGCGCGGGCGAATCTGGACGGATTGCGAGGCCACAACGTTGTCGCCCTGTGTGATGTCGATGATCGTCGGGCAGCGGAATCCTACAAAGAATATCCCCAGGCCCAACGGTTCAAGGATTTTCGAAAAATGCTGGACGCCGTCGGCAAGGATATCGACGCGGCCGTCGTCTCCACGCCCGACCATACCCACGCCGTCGCCGCCATGCGCGTCATCCAAATGGGCAAGCACCTGTATTGCGAGAAGCCCCTGGCCCATTCGATTCATGAAGTCCGCGCCCTCACGGAAGCGGCCCGCAAAGCCGGCATCGTCACGCAGCTGGGCAATCAGGGCCACTCGTCCGAACACAT
>JADFCT010000444.1 GCA_017161665.1 Candidatus Sumerlaeota bacterium | reverse complement strand
AACTACTCGCTGGGCAATGTCCCGCTGAGCGCGTTGACGACCATCGAAAACGCTGACGTTCAGGTCACGGGCCATGTCAACAACCTGGACGGCATCGTGTTGTTCAACTGGACGTTGGGCAACGTCCCGACGCTTCCCGTGTATTGATCATCCGTTTTGATCACGGGAATTCCTGAGAAAGAGGCGTCGCGCGCCGGCGCGACGCCTCTTTTCCCATCCGCATCCTGAACCCATGTCCACGACGGACGCCCCCATTCATCGGGCTTTTTGATTCGTCCAACCCGTTTTCAAGGAATTTGCTTCTCATGAACATCCGACAGCGAAACCAACTTTTGAACGCATTCACATTGATCGAATTGTTGATCGTCATTGCCATTATTGCCATTCTGGCTCTGATTGCGGTGCCCAATTTTCTGGAGGCGCAGACGCGGGCCAAAGTCAGCCGGGTGACGGCCGACTTGCGAACGCTGAAGACCGGACTGGAATCCTATTTTGCCGATAACGGCGCCTTCCCTTATTGGCGAATGCAATTGACGGGACAAAACAACCGCGGCGGCATCCATCTGGTGACGGGATTGACGACGCCGCTGGCCTATCTGACCACTGTCGATCTGGCGGATCCCTTCGCCGGCAAAGGGGCTCGGGATGAATTTGGCAACCTCATCGGAAATCCGGATCCCTGGGGCACGCCCTATAGCTACGGGTATGTCAATATCGTCCTGGCGCGTATCGAATCCAACCGCCCCCGACTCGACTACCCCATGTATCTGGTGTTGTCGCTGGGGCCGGATTATGTCCGCGGCCCCGACGCGCTGAATCCATCCAATCAGTGGACCTATAATCAGTACACCGTCGATCCCATCGGAACGAAGTTATACTTCTACCAGAGCTACCAACCCACCAACGGCACCATTTCCGCCGGGGATATTCTCATGTGGCAATAAGGCTCAAGGGCCTGGGGACCCAATGGTAATGGCTCGGACGGGTCGGGTGGGACAGACTCTCTCGCAGGCGCCGCAGCCGGAACATTTCTCGGGTTCTATCGTCGGCGTGGTATTATAGGTCGTGTCATCAAAGACATAGCGAATGGCGCCGTGGGGACACCATTGGGCGCATTTCGTGCATTCCAGATCCTCGCGCAGCAAACACCAGTCCATATCCACCCGCGCCAGCCCCACCGGCGATGTCAGTTTCTCCTCTGGCGTGAGGCGTCGAAGGGCGCCGCTGGGACAGGCGTCGCCACATCGAACGCAATCCTCTCGGCAATAATCCTGCTGGAAGGTCAGCCGCGGCGTCAACCAGCCGGCCAGACCGCTTGCCCCCCGATCCAGTTCAATCACGTGAGCCGGACAAATTTGAAGGCAATTGCCACATCGCGCGCACACGCCGACAAATCGCGCCTCATCCAAGGCGCCGGGCGGGCGCACGATCGGTGACGCCCCCTTGGCCCGAAGCCGTCCGGTCATGCCTGCCAGACAAACGCCCGCGCCCACCCCCAGAGCCGCTCGCCGGGAGAACCGGACATTCCGGACGGGCGCGCCATCCGCTTTTTTCACTTCCGATTTCTTGTGAGTCAATCGCTTCCGAAAAGAATCAACACCGTCGTAACAGATGGCCTGAAAGGCGCCCAGGGGGCAGACCCGTCCACACCAGAGATGGGGCCAAATCACATTGAAAAAAAAGAATGCCAAAAAAAGGGCGGCCGGTATCCAGAGGCCAGGCGCCGGATGGGATACATCGGACTGAATCGCGCCGGCGAACAGGGACAGGGGATCCAGCCAGAGAAAGAGAGGCCACCCCAGCAGCGCGCCGCCGAAAGTCACGAAGACCAGTCCGTCGCCCCATCGTCCCCATCGCAGTCCCCGCCGGCCCCATCGGCGCCCCAGCGCGCTGGCGCCATCCATACACAGACCCACGGGACACAGCCACCGACAAAACCACTGCCGCCGCCAGGCGACGAGCAGCATCAGGACCATCCCCGGAATGAGCATCCCATGAAACGCCGGCGCCGCAAGGAACGCGTTCAGGGCCACAAAGGGGCTCAGGGCCGGCAACAGCGCCAGGAGTCGGGGCGAATCCACGAAGGGCCATGCCAGCAGAAAGGCCGCTCCCGCCGCCAGGCAGCGACTCAGGGACCGAAGACGAGCGGCGCGCCGATGGCCCCTTTTCCCGGATTCGCTTTGAAAAAGTCGTGTTTTCGTCAACCGAGATAGGCCTTTTGTTCCCGAAGGATTTTCTGGACGCGCGGAATGGCCACATCCCGGGGCCGACATTGATCCTGGACGGCCACCGCCGCGGCCACGCCGGCCGCCTGTCCGGTGACAAAGCAATTGGGGATGAGCCGGACCAGATCCGCCATACCCATATCGGTGTCAATACAGCGGCCCGCGGCCAGGAGGTTGTCAACGGTTTTGGGAATCAGCGCCCCATAGGGTATCTGCCACTCGCCGTGTTGACCGTTTTCGGACCCACCCACGCCCACCACGTCGGCGAATTTTTTCCCCGCCTTCAAATCGTCCAGCCGGACGGAATTGAGTCCATGAAGGACGCGGGTAATGCGGACGCCGATCTGAGGCGCCGTCTCCAGGAGGCGCACATTGGCATACCCCTCCTGTTCGCGAACGCTCTGATAATGCCGCCAGATGAATTTGCGATGATTCATTTCCATGCGTGTGAGGACTTCCACATCCAGTCCGTCCTCCTCGGGTCCGCGAAGGTTGACCCAGTTGACGCCCTGGATGGGCGTGGCGGCGCCCAGTCGGCTGGGCGCGGGCTTGCCGCGGGACGGGCGGCGGTCGATGGTGTCCAGGTTGCCGATGCGCGAAACCAGTCCGATATTATGGGAGCGATGTTCGAAGGCCGCGCCCGCCGCGGCGAACACATCCCCGTCGCCTGTGGCGTCAATAACGGTCTTGGCCAGAATCGCCTGGCGACCCGATTTGCTTTCGAAAACTGCGCCCAGAACCTCCG
>JADFCT010000443.1 GCA_017161665.1 Candidatus Sumerlaeota bacterium | reverse complement strand
CTTGAAAGGGGTATGGTTGAGCATTGAATTTCCTCTGGTTTTTCTTTCCCTCCTTCCCACTGACCATAGAGTTCCACCTCGCCATGGTCGCCGACCACTTTTCGAATAAAATCATGCAGTTGCTGGTGGTTCTTTTGCTTGTCTTTTAGTTCCTCCAAGTATTCCTCCTCTGTGCACCAATCCGGCATATCCTCTTCCGGCCATTCGCCATTTTGGAAAAGAGCATTGCGGAATCCACAGCCGCAACCTACATCCGATCCGATGTGTTTTCGATGGGGTTTGGAAAAAAAGGACGTGGGAACTTCGTATCCCTCTTCCAAGTCCGAGGTGTAGAAGCTCGGAGAATTATTATCCCATGGAATGGTTGGTATCGGTTGGTCGGCGGCCATATAAAGGATGAAGCACATGCTCTTTTCTTTCAACAATAACGGAATATCAAAGCCTGTCCAGATTCCGGAACTGAGCTGCTTCGGAAATCTGGGGAAGTTGGATTTCCTGTTCGTTTCCACTGAGATCGGCGATGGTGCGGGCGACTTTCAGGATGCGGTCCCAGGCCCGGGCCGAATAACCGAGTTTTTCGATGGTCGATTCCAGGTGGGCGCGGGCCTCATCTGTCATTTGACAGAATTCCCGCACCATGCGCGAGTTCAGGTGCGCGTTGGCGTGGATGCTGTCCGCTTCCCGGTAGCGGCGCCGCTGGATGTCACGCGCCCGGGTGACGCGCTCACGGATGGAGGCGGACGATTCGCCCGGCGCGGCATGGGCCAGATCCTTGACGCTGACGGCGGGCGCTTCGATATGCAGGTCGATCCGGTCCAACAGGGGACCGGAAATGCGGGAGCGATATTGCCTTGTTTTTTGCGCAGACCACACATTCTTATCCGCCGGCTGCTCCCACGTGCCGTCCGGCCCCGGATTCATGGCGCCGCACAGGATAAAGCGCGCGGGGAAACTTACCGACATTTTGGAGCGCGCAATGGTGACCATCCCGTCTTCCATGGGTTGCCGGAGGACTTCGAGGGTTTGGCGCTGAAACTCCGGCATTTCGTCCAGAAACAGAACGCCGTTGTGGGCCAGAGAGACTTCCCCGGGCTTGGGATAGGAGCCGCCGCCGATGAGGGCGACGTTGGAAATCGTGTGGTGCGGCGCCCGAAAGGGCCGGGCCGCCATCAGGGCCTCGCCGTGTTCGATTTCCCCAGCGATGCCGTGAATCTTGGTGGTTTCCAGGCTTTCTTCGACGCTGAGGGCCGGCAGGATCGACGGCAAACGGCGTGAGAGCATGGTTTTGCCGCTGCCCGGAGGACCGACAAGCAAAATGTTGTGCGCCCCTGCGGCGGCGATTTCCATGCCCCGCTTGGCCAGCGCCTGTCCCCGCACATCCGCGAAATCGTCGGCATACCGGGATGTGGCGTCGTAGAGGGCCTGGATGTCCACCTGCGTCGGCGCAATCGGCGCGTCTCCGTTGAGAAACCGGATCACTTCCTCCAGCCGATCGACGGCATAGACGTTAATGTCTTTGATCACCGAGGCCTGACGGGCCATGGCCCTGGCCACAACCATTCCCTTGAGTCCCGACATCTGGACACCCTGAGCCAGAACCAGGGACCCCGGCGCTGGTTTGACTTCTCCATCCAGTCCCAGTTCGCCCACAAAGGACAGATGGTCCAGGGCGTCTTGTCGGATGCGAGCCTGCGCGGCCAGAATGCCCAGCGCGATGGGCAGGTCCAGAGCGGCGCCCTCTTTGCGGATATCCGCTGGCGCCAGATTGACCACAATGCGGGACTTGGGCATGGCATAGCCCACGTTGGTCAGCGCCGAATAGACGCGTTCGCGGCTTTCGCGCACGGAGGCGTCGGGCAGCCCCACGACAGAAAAACTGAATTCCTGGGCTTCCGAAATATCCACCTCGACGCGCACCTTATAGGCGTCGAGTCCCATGATGGCATGGCTGGTGACTTTGGCGATCATCTCACGTTGTCTTTACCAAAGATAGCAGTATCATGAACACCCTACCGGATCTTGCGACAGGGAACAATGGGAAAACGCTGACCGCTTGGCCAAAAATGGTCGAGCGCCCCACCCATCGGCTGTGCGTTTTTTTGACGCGAATCCGATTGAATCCTGAGTCGTCATGGCTTACGGTCGTATTATTTGCCGGTCATTGGCCCATATGGGGTGTAGGCCGATTTCCATTATCTGGAGTCCTTGCGGGTTGTCTTCCATGTCCGAGCGCATACCCAACATATTGATTGCGGTCAGCGATTCCAATATTCGCCGTGCGGTGGCTCAGACGATTGCCAATAAGTTTGCGAATGTGGACGTCGCCGAAGCCCGGGACAGCGATGAGATGTTGAACCGTTCTCTGGCGCCGCCGGATCTATTCATCATCGCCGTGGAACTGGACCAGACGGATTGTGTGCATTGGATCCATCGGATTCGCCTCAATCCCCGCACACGCGCCGTTCCGGTTCTGATCCTTGCCGATCAGGACGACCCGCGTGTCGATACGCGGGTCACTCATTTGACCGACAGCGCGGTGATTCATTTGCCGCTCAAGGTGGATGAACTGTTGCTCCATGTCGAGGTGTTGCTGCGGCGGCGCTACTCCGGCGCCCTGGAGGCCAATCCGCGGGAGGCGATCCGTCGTGATATTCGGGCCACATTGGATGTGGGGGGTAAGATCGTCGCCTGTGGTCCGGAGGGTGTCTTTGTCACAGCCGAGGGCGAGGCGCCGGCGGGGGCCTGGATTGAGTGTAACTTCGCGAATCTATACACCCTGTTGGGGCTGCCTCCTGTCGATGCGTTTGTAGCCCGCCAAACCGGAGGGGTATCGGTCCACCATCGGCAGCGGACAGCGTTGATTGAGCCGACGGACGAGGAAGACGCCCTGCGCGAGACGCTGAAATCCGCTCGAATGCCATACGGTTCCATTCCTTTCTTTCTTCGCGCCGAAACGGTGGAACTTTCCGCCAGC
>JADFCT010000442.1 GCA_017161665.1 Candidatus Sumerlaeota bacterium | reverse complement strand
CTCACCGGCGAAAGCCGTCAGCAAATTCTTTTCTGTTTGTGATCCGCGTAAATTCATCACGCGTTCCCCTTTCATAAGACAATATGGCGCTCTATCAAAAAAGTCTCCGGATTTGACCACGGCAGGCAGCCGACATTCAAGAAAACTTTATCGACTGCTGCGATTTCTGAGCCCTCGGATCGTCTTCCGGCCGGATTTTTGTCGTCAACGATTTGGCATGGATGGTCAAAGAAGTGATACTACCCTTGGATTATCGCAGCGGTGTAGCCTCTTTCTTCTTTTCATTGCCCCACTGCTTTTAGTGAAAAACAAGGGGAGTTATCCGGTCTAAGTCCAATTATATCAGCGTTCTGCGACAAAAATCCTCGGGTCTCTTTTCCTGTTTCTTTTGGTTTATCGGGCGGCGCCGCAGGGGAGCCGCTGCGGGCATGTTTTGTCACGATTATTGCTGTCCATAGGGCAGCGCCGGCGCGCATTCTTTTCAAAGCGGCCGCGGCTGTCAGGATTTTCAGAGAGTATCCCCCTATCTTATGGCTGAAGTCGCCACCATACATCAGGATAACCGCGAGGTCTTGCGGCAGATGCTCCAGGGAGCGATGCTGCCGTTCATGATGATCGGCATTCTGCTGGTCATGGTGCTTCCGGTTCCGCCCATACTGATGGACTTGCTGTTGACCTTGTCCATCACATCCGGGATTTTGATCCTGATGGTGGCGCTTTATACCCTTCAGCCACTGGATTTTTCGACATTTCCCACGTTGTTGCTGGTGGTCACCCTGTTTCGTCTGTCCCTGAATGTCGCCTCCACCCGCCTGATCCTTCTCAATGGCCATGAAGGTCCCGAAGCCGCGGGCCAGGTGATCAAGGCCTTTGGGCAGTTTGTTGTGCAGGGCAATTACACCGTCGGCATTATTGTTTTCACGATTCTGGTTATCATCAACTTTGTCGTCATCACCAAAGGCGCCGGTCGTGTGGCTGAGGTCTCGGCCCGTTTCACCTTGGACGCCATGCCCGGTAAGCAGATGAGCATTGACGCGGACTTGAATGCGGGACTGATTGATGAAAATCAGGCGCGCGAACGGCGGACGAAGATCGAGCAGGAAGCCGACTTCTATGGCGCCATGGATGGCGCAAGCAAGTTTGTGCGCGGTGACGCCATTGCCGGCATCATCATTACCCTGGTCAACCTGGTGGGTGGCCTGGTCATCGGCACGTTGTCGCAGGGATTGAGTCTCGCTGACGCGGCGCAGTTTTACACGATTCTGACCGTTGGTGACGGGTTGGTGGGACAAATTCCGGCGCTGATTATTTCCACCGCCGCCGGTATTATCGTCACGCGCTCGACGACCAAAAAGACCCTGAGCGAGAACCTCTTTTATCAAATCACCATCGAGCCGCGGGTCCCGGCCATGGCTGCCGCGATTTTATTCATATTCGGCTGTATTCCTTCCATGCCCACGCTGTTCATGTTTGCGGTGTCGGGGTGTCTGGGAGGCGGCGCGTTCTATCTCAATCGCATTCGCTACCAGGAAGAGCGCCAGATAATCGCTGAAGCCGAGCATAAGGCGCTGGCTTTGGGCCAGGGACGTGAAGGAACCAAGGGCGTGGCGGAGCCGGAGAAGGTTGAAAACCTGTTGCCGCTGGACACCTTGGCTTTGGAGGTTGGATATGGCTTAATTGGTCTGATCGATCCCGATCAGACCGGTGATTTGTTGGAGCGCATCAAATCCATCCGGCAGCATTTTGCCCTGGAAATGGGCTTCATCGTGCCACCCTTGCGGATTCGCGATAACCTGGATCTCAAGCCGGGAGGGTATTCCATCAAGATTCGCGACAATCAGATCGCTGCCGGTGAACTGCTGACCGGTCACTTGTTGGCCATGAGCCCGAGCGAGGAACTGCCCGACATTGATGGCGTTCCCACGCGTGAGCCGGCGTTTGGTTTGCCGGCCATCTGGATTACGGAACGGGAGCGGGAAAAGGCGCAGGCCGCCGGTTGCACGGTTGTGGATCAGTCCACGGTCGTGGCCACTCACCTGACCGAAGTGATTCGATCGGTCAGTCATGAACTGCTGGGCCGCCAGGAAACGCAGAATCTGATCAATGTGGTCAAGGAGCGGGCGCCGAAGCTGGTGGATGACCTGATTCCCGATGTGCTGTCACTGGGCACGGTTCAACAGGTTTTACGCAACCTTTTAAGGGAAAATGTGTCCATTCGCGACATGGTCACTATCCTGGAAACGCTGAGCGCCTACGCGTCGCAAACAAAGGACGCGGACATGTTGACCGAGTTTTGCCGCCAGGCTCTGGCGCGGACGATTACGGCAGCGAATTTGACGGAAGATGGGCGGCTGTATATCATGCTTCTGGATCAACAGATTGAGGAGACCATCAGTTCATCAATCCGCCAAACGCCGCAGGGGCAATACCTGGCATTGGACCCCTCGATGGCTCAAAATATTATTAATTTGATGCAGGAAGCGGGCGAACATTTTGCCATGGTCAATGCGCATCCCGTGATCGTCTGTGTGCCGACGATTCGCACGGCGTTGCGCCGGCTGACTGAGAAATTTTTACCACAGTACACGATTTTGTCACACAATGAAATCTCCCAGGATACCCCCATCGAGACGCTTGGTGTTTTGAAATTGGACTAAGTCGGGTTCCGGGATAACGGTTGGGCCGTGTTCGAACACGGTGTTTGAAGAAATCACGAACGCGTTACCCATGTTCATATATATGGACACAACAAATGATGGAAATGACGACGAGGCGTGGCGCGGTGGAATCTGTTTTTTTGAACCATGAAGAATAGAAGGAAAAGAAGATGGTTGCGCTGAACGCCAAGGCGCGATGACTTCTTCTTAAACGCCAAGGCGCAACGACGCAAAGAATCCTGGGGCGCCGCGCCGATTTCGGATGAGGCCCGCGTCCCAGGAGCCAAACAACAGCAAAGCCCCGGTAGGGGCGGCACATAATAGCCC
>JADFCT010000043.1 GCA_017161665.1 Candidatus Sumerlaeota bacterium | reverse complement strand
GTTGTTTGGTTATGGCCAATCCCAGGCCGGTGCCGCCGAACTTGCGTGTAATCGATCCATCGGCTTGAGAGAAACTGTCGAATATTCTGTCCTGATTTTCCTTCGATATGCCGATGCCGCTGTCGCGGACTTCAAAGCGCAGGCGGGCGGCTTTGTCGTCTTCGGTCAGGCGTTGAATGGCGATTTCCACTTCCCCCTCTTCCGTGAATTTGACGGCATTGCCAGCCAGATTGGTGAGAATCTGTCGAAGCCACCCTTCATCGCCGATCAACAGGGTGGGGGTATCGGGGGAGATGTGACAGCACAGTTCAACGCCTTTGCTATGGGCTTGTGGCGCCAGCGTCTCGCCGATGGTCTCCAGCAATGCTCTCAGGTCCAGGGGGAAGTCGTTGCGCTCATAGCGTCCCGCCTCGATTTTCGCCAGGTCCAGGATGTCATTGATCAGCGACAGTAGGGATCGGGCGCACCGTTCCGCAGATTCAAGATAGTCCTTTTGTTGGGGATCGAGCTCGGTTTTGAGGGCTAGAAACAACATGCCCAGAATGCCGTTCATGGGTGTGCGGATTTCGTGGCTCATGTTGGAGAGGAAGGCCGTCTTCATGTTGCTGGCCCGTTCCGCCTCCTCTTTGGCGATTTTAAGATCGGCCGCCACGGTTTCAAGTTCCTGTTTGGCGAGGACCAGGCTTTGGGTTCGCGCTTCGATTTTTTGCTCCAAAACACTTTGTTGGCTCGTCAGGGCCCGAATCAAACGGTAGTTGTCCAGCGCGTAGGCGAACTGCCGCGAATGCAGTAAGGTCAGGCGCAGCACCATGTTCTCAATGTCTTCGCTGATCTGCTTGAGAACGACGGCGACCAGTCCGATCACATTGGACGGCGCGGGCAGAGTAAACAACATGATGCTGGCGTCTGGCGCGTCGGGGAACGTGAAGGCCGTAATCGTGTGTCCCTTGTCCAGCGCCCAGGCCACATGGCCGTCATCGACCAATTGATCGAAGACGGCGACCGGATCAAACGGTGGGGGCGTGGGGACCGTTTGGGTATGATGGAACTCGAAGGTGTCGGGATCCATGAGGAAGAGGGAGATGACCTGTTGACCGGGAATGGAGCGATAGACTTCCAATCCGTGGCGGATCACAGCCGCCATGGCTTCATCATCAAAGCGTTGGGCGGCGAAGCCCACCATGGCGTTCAATGTGGCTTCCCAGTTGGGGCGGGGCAGATTACTCAAATTCAAGGTCGTTCCTCGTCAGAAAGCGTTGAGACGGTCCGATCTGGTTCGGTCCGGGTAAAATTCTCCGATAGTCAGTTGTGCAGCAGTTGCTGTCGGGCAGCCAGATACTGCCTCTGGGCCGCCGGTAACATCTCACGGAGGGCGCCGTCGGGAATGCGCAACGTGTCCCAGATCGCTTCATTGATTTCCGGAACAAATCGGTCACCGGAAAAGCCCATATCAAGGGCGCGAGCGATGACGTTGGCCAGATGTGTGGCCGCCACCAAAGGCTCAGGCGCGCCTTTGACGGTTCCCTGGTGATGGTACAGAATGACATCATGCAGGATGGCCGGCAAATTCCATCGTTTGGCGATGAGGGCGCCGGCCTCGGGATGGGTCAATCCCAATATGCTTTTTTCCACGTCATATAGCGGACATCCCTGTTCATCGGCTGTGCGAATACTGCGAGTGAAATCCTGTTCGGCGAACTCGAAAAGCACCAGTTTGCCGAGGTCATGGAGGACTCCGGCTATAAACAGATTCTCCTGATTGACAATATGGGTAATTTGTCCCAGGGCGCGGGTCAGAACGCCTACGGCCAAGGAGTGCGCCCAGAATTGGCTGGGTTGAAATTCGAGGGCTGACTTGTTTTTTGCGAATAAATCCATCACGGCGTTTGCCAGAACCAGATACTTGATTTCCGTGAATCCCAGAATGACGACCGCGCGGGCGACCGAGTCGATCCGACCGGGGAATCCATAATAGGGGGAGTTGACAAGGCGCAAAACGCGAAAAGCGGAGGCCTGATCCGCCGAGATGATATCTGTCACCTCACGGGCCTGACAATTGGGGTTGGCGATAGCCTGAGACAGGGCGGTGTAAACTGTCGGAAGGGTCGGGAGTTCTTTGACGCCCTCGGCTATTTTTTGTGTGATTTCACGCATGGTTCTCCTGCGCTTTCGATCCGTGGACGATAGTTTGACAGGTATGCTCCAACGCGCAATCATACAATTCCTGTTCAATTGGTCGGCGTGGCGACCATCGCCAGCGGGCCTTCAGACGTTCTTCGGCCAATTGTCGAACTTCTTCGGAAAATTCCGAATCGTCGTCGGTCATTTCATCGTCGGCGCTCTGAAGGGATACATCCTGTATTCCCCACGTGCGCAGCAGGCGGAGGTGCTTGGCTTCAATGACGGCGCCGGCGGGCAGGAGCATCATGCCTTGCTTGTTCAAAATCGGCTCGGCCAGAGTGGCGCCTTCTTCCAGTTGGGCGACAGACATGATTTGTGGCATGACAGATATCCCTTCCCATGAGTCGAAACCACTGAAACAGGTTGGAGTTGACAGGGGAGAGACTATCGCAGGATACGGGGGGCGGCAACGGATTTCTTGGAAAAACAAAGCGCGAGTCGTCCGCTGGAGAAACGGAACGACCCGCGCGTGACAAGGCGTTTGTTGAAAGACTCCCTTTTTTAGGAATGGGGCTTGTCGCCTCGTCTTCATTTGAGTCGGAATCCGAATCGTCGGCCGCCTTGTGATACTTGAGTTCGTGGGCGTCGGCCAGGCGCTTGAAGATTAAGCGCGCTCCCATTGCCAGAAGAAGGGCAACGGCCAGGCCCACAATTTCCAGATGGTAGATAATCCGAGCGATGATGCCGGTGGACACAATGGCGATGAGGGGGGCAATAAACCAGCAGGCGACGACCCAGATGGCTCGACCGAGTTTGAGGTCCGAATCGCCCCGGGCGAAGACCCGGTCGGACAAACCGGTTCCCAAAACCGCCGCGAAAGCCACATAGGTGGTCGAGACAGGCAGACCATTTCCTGAAGCGAAGGCGATGACGCCAGCGCTGACGCCGGTGATGACCGATGCGCGCAGGGCGTCGTAATGCAGTTTTTTGCCGGTCTCCGTTATGGAAGGCTCGGGAGCCAGGGGCCGCTTGCGACCGCGAATTTGAATGATGCCGCGGGCCAGGGCGCGGCACCAGTTCGGCGCGTAGAGGGCGACGTGGTCAAATTGACTGCCCGTGTTCACTTCGGCGCGTGTGACCCGCTGCGCATAGGTCGTGAACATGCCGCAGGCCATTAAGAACCCACATCCGAAGAGGCCCCAATAGGGGAGAGGAATGTTGGTGATTTTCCCCACCAGATCCGTCATCCCGGCGGAGGATCGCCACAGCGTCAAGGCGGAAAGTCCGGGCGAAGCCGCGTTGGCCAGGTCATTTTGACCAAAGGCGAAGGCCATGCAGATCATGCCAAGAACGGCCGTGATTTTAAACAGGATGCCGGGATTGCGTTGGTGGAACAGCGTCAGCAGCAAATGGGTGAACAGGGTGAAGGCGCCCCAGAGAATCATCAAAAAGAAAGCCTCGCCGTACTCCCCAAAGGTCTGGCTCTTCAAGGTTTTGATAATATCCACATTTTTCAGGCCTTTGAATATCATGAACCAGGTCAGCCAGGTCAGCATGGCGCCGGCGATCCAAGGGCCGTGCAACAGGAGGGTTTCGCGATCTTCTGTTTTGTCGCGAATAGCCGCTCGAAAGACGCGCATGACCATGAAGGAGGCTATACCGCTGACAATGATGGAGACAATGATGCCCAGCGTCACCACCCCGACGGTGTCCCAGGAAACATTTTCAAAGCCTTTGAGGAACAGGGCGGCCCCCACGAGTTCGAAAACCAGACAGGCCGTTGTGCTGACGGGCATACCGAAGCCGGAAAACGCGTAGAGGAGAACGGTATCGACAAAATAGACCGAAATGTAGATGGTCAGGGCCATCTGGATCGTGAGCACCGAGGGGTCGAAGATGCCCTTGCGCGCCGTTTCCATGACCGGCGTGGAAAAAGTGGCGCCGATAATAACCGCGATTCCGGCAATGAGAACGGCCTTCCGTCGTTTCATGACACGAGCGCCAAAGACGGCGTTGACCAAGTTGGCCGCGTCATTGCGTCCCACTTCCACACAGTCCCAGATCAGCATCAACAAGCCGAGTGAGGCGGCGAGAGTGATAAAATCTAACATAAGTACTCCTTTTCCGACAATATGGCGCTCGTATTCAACCTTAGACTGACGGATGGATGTCGGGCCAGCGGGCGCCGTTCTCCCCCACACATCAGGCGATGTGGCTATTAGCGATTAAGAGAGCGTAAATAAAAAGTTAGAATCATGTTAGGACCACTTTCCGAAAAAAAGCCCCGTGCTCCCGGTCTGGATTGGGGCAATGCCTTCACCCGAATTGATCAAGGCGCTTGTGAAAGGCTCCAGGCGCCATTGAAGCCGTCACCAAAGGATGTCCCAGCGTTTTCGGCTCCCGATCCTGTCAATCCGAAATCCATTTCTATTTTCGCTTTGAGACTGAGATAAGTGGATCGGTGCGGAGCCAATTATATCGGACTCATTTAAAGATGCCTCAGGATGGCCGCTTGGGCGCAAGTCTTTTCGATAAGGACGCGCGCGAGATCTGTCGTGGGGGGGGGATCGCGACCATTCGGTCGCCGTCTCCAGGATGCCGGTCATTCTTCGGCTCAGAACGGGGATTCGATCTTTTCCGCGAGCCTTACGTAATTCTAACTTTTATTTGCACGAAACCGGCCACATATTCCCATCAGTCTTTATGCATCAATGTCGCAGGGTCCGGCTTGATCTTCACAATTGGCTCCGGTGGCTGGCGCGGGTATAGGGAACGCCGCCAAGTATTTGGGCGAAAAGCGGCATGAGGACGCATCATTTCGCAACTGATTGAACAGACCAAATGAGATTGAAATGATCCAATGAGACACGAACGAATTGTCCTGATTGAAGACGAGAGCGACATCCGCGAAGTCATCGAGTATAACCTGATGCGTGAAGGGTATTGTGTGTTTTCCTGCGCCGACGGTGAAGAAGGGCTTCGCCTCATTCGGAGCAAGGAGCCGGACCTGGCCCTGTTGGATCTGATGTTGCCTTGCTTGAGCGGATTTGATGTGTGCCGACGCGTCAAATCCGACCCTATGACACAAGCCGTTCGCATTATCATGGTCACAGCGAAAGGCGAAGAGAACGATATTGTTCAAGGCTTGCGGCTCGGAGCAGATGATTATGTCACAAAGCCGTTCAGTCCCAAGGAATTGCTGGCCCGAATCGAGGCCGTGTTGCGTCGGACGCAAGGCGGGGCCTTTGGCGAGCCGGATCACCGAATTGTGCGCGACGACGTTGTGATTGACATCAATCGTCACGAGGTTCGGATTGAAGGCAAGCCCGTGACGTTTACGAAGCGTGAACTGCATCTACTGTATTATCTGGCTTCTCGCCCCGGCGCTGTTTTTACACGCGATCACCTGTTGCGCCATGTGATTGGCGAGGACATTTTCATTGTGGACCGCAATATTGATGTTCATGTGCGCGCGGTGCGACGGAAACTGGGGAAGTTCCGCAATTTAATTGAAACGATTCGTGGCGTTGGTTACCGCTTTCGGGACAGGGAAGAATAACATTGGTCTTACACTCTCGACTTTTATGGAAGATTTATGCCAGTTATTCGGCGTTGATTCTCGCGCTGGCCGTGGTCGTGGGGCTTTTGATCAGCAAAAGCGCCATCAATGACACGCTGGACGAGATTCGTCAATCCCTTGAATATCAGGCGATTTTCCTCAGGGACTTATCAATCCCTACGCTTCAGGGCGAACCAGACGCCTTGTTTCAGGAGCGCGTTCGGAATCTCGGCGCGGATATTGATACCCGTTTGACCGTGATTGACGCTTCGGGAGTGGTCCTTGCCGATTCGGATGGGAATCCGGCCCGCATGGATAACCATGGGAGCCGCCCCGAGGTATTGGCGTCCCAACGCGAGGGATTCGGCATGGCGACGCGATACAGTAACTCGGTGGGGATGCGTATGATGTATTATGCGTTGACGGTTTCGACCTCGCAGCGTCCCATCGGTTACGTCCGAACCGCCTTGCCGCTTTCAATTATTGACCAACGTTTGGGGCATCTGCGCCGTGCGATCATCATCGGTCTGGTGATGGCCATGATCATTGCTCTCCTCCTGGGATTTGTTTTGGCGCGTCATTTTGTCCAACCTCTGGCGGCAATGACGATGGCGGCTCACTCCATGTCACAAGGTGACTATGATAAACGGATTCATCTGATGCGGACGGATGAGATCGGCACGCTCGCCACGGCGCTCAACCATTTGGCTGCCAGTTGCAAGGATCGAACGGAGACCATTCTTTCGGATCGGAACAGACTCTCGACCATTTTGTCGGGAATGACGGAGGGCGTGATCGCTGTCAATGCGGACGAGCGCGTGACACACATGAATCGTGCCGCCGCGAAAATCCTGGCGGTTTCTGCGGAGGAAAGCCTCGGGCGTCCGATCTGGGAGATTTCACGGATGCGGCAGGTCTCGGAATTATTGACCGAGGCGATGTGTCCCGAATCGAACGAACCGAGCCATGAACAATTGGTCGCGTCTGGCGAGGATCAATTCATTGAGATGCGCGCGGCGCCATTAAATAACGGGCAGGGCGAGCGGGTCGGAGCGGTGATCGTTTTACGCGATGTTTCGAACTTGCGCCGATTGGAAATGATTCGCGAGGAATTTGTGGCGAATGCGTCCCACGAACTGAAAACGCCCATTACCGCCATTCGCGGGCTGGTTGAGACAATGATTGACGATAAGGAACTGCCCCCTGCGCAACGGGAGCGGTTCCTGGAGCGGATATGGCATCAGTCGATGCGCCTGTCATCCTTGTCCATGGATCTGCTGACCCTGTCGCGTCTGGATGCGAACCATGTGGAAGGCGAAGAGTCCCTGGTGGATCTCCGCGAACTGGTATTGGACGCCGTTGAGTCATTGATTTCCATGAGCGAAACCAAAGGCGTGCCCATCCATGCGGAAGGGCCGGCGGACGCAATGGAAGTCGTGGGGAACGAAGAAGCCTTATGTCAAGTGGTGAACAATTTGCTGGATAATGCCCTGAAATATACGCCGGCAGGGGGGAAGGTGGATGTGCGGCTCACGCCACAGGGTGACGAGATCGTGTTGGAGGTCCAGGACACAGGGATCGGCATTGCGCGGAAGGATTTGCCGCGAATTTTCGAACGCTTTTATCGAGTCGATAAAGCGCGCTCGCGCGAGGTGGGGGGGACGGGACTGGGGCTGTCAATCGTCAAACATATCGTGAAAACACACGGTGGTCGTCTGTCCGTTGATAGCGTTCCAGGGAAAGGCAGCACATTTCGTGTGATTTTGCCCGGAGCAAGGGAAACCGATACGACGGATGATTGTCTGGATCCATCATAACAGCGATTGGGCTGGTCAGACGGAGCAAGGACCGCGCGCTTTCTCCGCTTTCGGCGGTCTTTCCATCAAACGAAATGCAATCAAAGAACTCACCAACATTTTATCGGCTCTTTATATTCACTTTATATTCACCGGTTAGAGTCATTCCCGTAACGCGACTCCGTTGTCGCGTAAACGCCCTTGGGGCGGTTTTTCCAAAATAAGGAGATCCAAACAATGAAGCGAATGAAACATGTGGTCAGCATGATCGTGTCCGTATTTCTCGTTTCCACGAGCGCGGGTTGGGCCCAGGACAGTGTGAAACTGGTATTGGACGGTTCCACGACAGTGGGCCCGGTCGCCAAGGCGTTCGCCGAGTACTACATGGAGAAGAATCCCGATGTTAATGTGACCGTTAACGAATCCGGGAGTGGCAATGGGGCCAAGAGCCTCATAAACAGCACCTGCGACGTGGCCAATATGTCCCGATTCATGAAGGTGACGGAGTTTTCGGCTGCCGTGGATAAAGGCGTTTTGCCGGTCGCGCACGTCGTCGCCATGGACGGTTTACCCGTGCTTGTCCATCCAAGTAATCCTGTGAGTGGCCTGACCATTGGTCAAATTCGGGATATATATATGGGCAAGATCACCAACTGGAAGGATGTGGGGGGACCGAACCTGCAGATCGTTGTCGTCAGCCGCGACACAAACAGTGGCACTTATGAGACGTTCCACGAGTTGGTCATGACGCACACCGTTGACGGCGAAAGCGTCAAAGAGAAGATCAAGGATGGCGCGGAATATGTTGGCAGCAACGGCGCCATCCGGGCGCGTGTCCAGAGCACACCGGCGGCCATCGGTTATGCCGGGCTGGGCTTTGTGGACAAAAGTGTGAAGGCTTTGGATGTCAACGGCGTGGCCCCGTCCCCCCTTACGGTGGTTTCCGGAAAGTATGCCATTGCCCGTCCCCTGTTTATGTTCACCAACGGCTATCCCAAACTGGGCAGCCACACCTATTCCTTTGTTACCCTGCACCTGACGGAAGAAGGCCAGGAAATCATTGAGGATATTGGTTTCGTTCCGGTCACAAAGTATTAGACACGTGTGTGTGTCATGAACCGGGGGAACGGCCGCAGGCTTTGCCCCGGTTCGTGACACCGTGTGTTGCAGGTCCCTTTGTTTATACCGGACGAAGAGTCGCGTTCCCTGGAGTCTTACTGTGAATTCATCAGACCATGCCAATCCTCTGAAGATTTCTTCCGATCGTTTAATCCTGAGCGCCCGCGCCAATTTGACGCAAAAGATTATGGCTTGGGTGGGTCAGGCTTTTTTATTCTTTGTCGCTTCCGTTGCAGCAACGGCCGTCTTGTTTATCATTTTTTACATTGCCCGGGATGCGATTCCCTTTTTTCGACTCCGCGGCTTTCAGGAATTCTTTGGCAGCACCCGCTGGTATCCGTCCGGCTCTCCGCCCGTCTTTGGCGCGTTGGCGATTATTTTTGGCAGTGGACTGGTGACCGTTGGCGCCATCGTGGTCACTGCGCCGTTGGGTTTGTCGGCGGCCATGTGCTTGAGCGATATTCTCCCATTTTCAGTTCGGCAGGCGATAAAGCCGATTGTTGAAATTCTGGCGGCGATTCCTTCCGTGGCCTACGGCTTTTTTGCACTGGTCGTTCTGGCGCCCTTGCTTCAGGAAGACGGTGGACCCATTCTGGCCGTCACCTGGTACATCGTTGCTCTGCCATCGTTGACCATCGGTATTATCATGGCAAGTGATCTGTTGACTTTTCGAATCACGACGGAAAAGAAACGCTCCATGGCGCGACGGCTCTTGGCGCTGGGATTGTTTGCGATTGCCTTGCCGTTGGTTGTTTTTACAGGACAGATTCTTTTCCAACTTAAAATCACGACAGGAACAAATGCGCTCAATGTTTCCTTTATCCTCGGCATTATGGCATTGCCGACGGTGGTCAGCGTTTCCGAAGACGCCCTGCAGGCTGTGGGACGCGAATTGCGCGAAGGCAGTTACGCCTTAGGCGCCACGCGAGCGGAAACGATTATCCAGACCGTCATGCCGGCGGCCAGCAGTGGGATTCTGGCTGCGCTGTTGCTGGGAGTGATGCGCGCCTTGGGCGAGACAATGGTTGTCTGGATGGCTTCGGGCAACGCGGCTCAAATCCCCACACCCTGGTTTAATTATCTGGAACCCATTCGCACCCTGACGGCCACGATTGCCGGCGACATGGGGGAAGCGGATCATGTGACCGGCTCGGCGCGGTACCATGTCCTGTTCGCCATGGGCTTTTTACTCCTGCTGTTATGCTTTGTTTGTAACATGCTCTCGGAGTGGGTGGTCTCGCGACAACAGAAAAAACTGAGGGGAGAGGTCTGATGCGGATTTCGACGCGCAAATTATTGGATCGCTCTTTTTCCAGTGTCGGTGTCATCTCCATCGCCTTGATGGGGTTGATTCTTCTCGTGATTCTGGTTCCCATTTTCCGAAAAGGCATTGGCGCGCTTGTTTTTGAAGCCACTGTCGAGCACCGACGGTTGATCCTGGACAATTTCGATCATGGTGATGACCTTGAATTGGCTGCTGAAATCAAATCTGCTCGAGAAGCGCGTCAACCCGTTTATGAAATGGTTCAGGCCTTTGAATCTCGGCAGCAAGCGAAAATCGATTCTCTGCGACCCGACTTGGAAACCTTGGCCGAACGCGATGATTCCATGGGGCGGCTTGTTGCGCGACGTCTGAAGCGATTGGGCCCGGACGAGGATTTCCTGGAACAGGTTGAGACAATCCAGCAACTGGTCCCCCGACTGAGGGAGTATGGCGATGGGGACGACGCGCCAAAGGAAATTGCAGCCATTTCGAGTGGAATCACGCGCATCACGTCCCAGACGTTGGCGTTCGCTGAACTCAAGGAGGTCCTGTATGACCTTCTGGGGCCGGCCCCCGGTGAGCCGATGCCGCAATTAACGCGCAAACAGTACGGACAAACCCGCTGGGAAAAGGCGCGTGAAACAATTGATCATCTTTTCTTTATTGAGCGTTGGGATTATAGCGGCCCCGGCATGGGGACTCTTGTTCGAGAACCTCGGGTTGAACAATTCCGGGAGACAGAGATCGAGCCGTTGTTTGCCTATGTAGAAGGTCACGCTGAGGCGATGTTGCAACCCCGCTGGACCCTCTATTGGGGATTTCTGACCGACAAGCCATTGGACAGTCATATATTTGGTGGCATTTATCCAGAACTCATTGGGACCATCTATCTGACACTTGGGGCAATCCTTTTTGCAGTGCCCATTGGGATCATTGCCGCCATATATTTTACCGAATACGCTAAAGCCGGTCGCCTGATTTCGTTTCTACGAGCCTGTGTCAGCACGCTGGCCGGGGTTCCGAGCATCGTCTTCGGCATGTTTGGTCTGGCCTTTTTCCTTAACGTCTGGCAGTTGCCCAAAGGCGTTTTGGCGGGTTCTCTGACGCTGGCGCTTTTGATTTTGCCGGTAATCATACGCGCCTCGGAAGAAGCGATTCGCTCTGTCCCGCACACATATCGCGAGGCGGCGTTGAGTCTGGGCGCCGGGCGCTGGCGGACCATCGTCACCGTGATTCTTCCGGCCGCTTTGCCCGGCATCCTGACGGGGATCGTGATCAGTATGGGGCGGGCCGCGGGCGAAACGGCGCCGATCATTTTTACTGCCGCCGCCAGTGTGGCTGCGCCATTGAGTCTTAATCCGCTTCAGGCCTGGGATCAGCCAACGGCGGCGCTCTCTTGGAATATTTATAATTTATGTACCGAGCACGAAGCGGCCGATGAAATCCGACATGTTCAATTTGGAATGGTCGCTGTTCTAATTACCGTTGTTCTGGCCCTCAACCTTTTCGCCATTATTCTGCGCGCGCGCATTGCCAAAAAATTGAAAGGATAGGACCTGTATGAATGCCACGCCAACTCCATTGGATTTCCGTCCATTCGGTGAGTCAACGCCACGGCCGGGCAATCCCGTCAAGTCAATTCACGTGGATCCGAAGGGGGCTCAAGATTCTGTTTATGTCCGTGCGACAGACTTTTCCATTTTCTATGGACGGGCCGAGGCTGTTTGCAAGGTCAATATCGATATTTACGCCGGGCTGGTGACTGCCATCATTGGTCCGAGCGGGTGTGGAAAAAGCACGTTCCTGCGATCCATCAATCGAATGAACGATTTGATTCCCAGCTGTAAAACAAGCGGACAACTGTTGTTCGATGGCGTGGACGTTTATGACCGCCGCCTGGATGTGACGGTGTTACGGAAAAAGGCCGGAATGGTATTCCAGAAGCCCAATCCTTTCCCGAAATCCATTTTTGACAACATCGCCTATGGTCCACGGTTACATGGCGTCAAGAGTCAGGCGCAGTTAGCCGAGATCGTCGAGCAAAGCCTGTTGCAGGCGGCCTTGTGGGACGAGGTCAAAGACCGATTGAGCGCCAACGCCCTGGGGCTATCGGGTGGTCAACAACAACGTCTGTGTATTGCTCGCGCGCTGGCTGTCAATCCGGATATCTTGTTGATGGATGAGCCCACCTCGGCCTTGGATCCCAACGCCACGTCCCGGATCGAAGAATTGATCAGTGAACTGCGTGGGAAATACACGATCATTATTGTCACGCACAATATGCAGCAAGCCGCCCGTGTGTCGGACTATACCGCGTTTCTGTATGAGGGCGCCCTGATCGAATACGGAGAAACGCGACAGATTTTCACCAATCCCACCCGGAAGCACACCGAAGACTATATCACTGGACGCTTCGGCTAAGGAAAAGAAACCAATGTCAACTCACCTGCTCAAAGACCTTGATCGTTTAAAAAAGAAAATCATGATCTTGGCCGCCATGGTCGAGGAAGCCACCGAGAAGGCCAATTTGGCTTTGCTGAACCGGCGATCTGATCTGGCTGCTGAAGTGATGTGCGACGACGAGATTATCGACCGCGAGGAAGTCGAACTGGAAGAAGAATGCCTGAAGGTTTTGGCTCTTCATCAACCCGTCGCCGGCGACCTTCGATTTATCATCACCATCATTAAGGTCAATAACGATCTGGAGCGAATTGGGGATTTGGCCGTGAATATCGCCGAACGGGCCTCTTTCTTATCCCGTCATCCGGCCGTGCCGATTTCGCTGGATTTTGACACGATGGCCGACGCCGCCCGTCGCATGTTGCGGCAAAGCCTGGATGCGCTGGCCTCGGGCGACATCGCCCGCGCACGACAGGTGCGGGCCATGGACGATCAGGTGGATGCGGCCAATCGAAACATGTTTGTCCAGCTGCAAGATCTCATGCAGGAAAAACCTGAAACCATTGAACGAGCGCTGCATTTGTTGTCGGTCTCCCGTCACATCGAACGCATTGGAGATTTGGCGACCAATATCGCTGAAGATGTCATCTACTTGGTTCAGGGGGAAATCAGTCGCCACCGAACCGAAAAATACTGACAGCGATTTTGGGCTGAGCGCCCAACTGCGTCCAGAAAGCCCCCCCTTCCTCCCCCGCATTATGACACCCATTCGGTTGAATTGGATGAGGTGTTCAGCATTCCAATAAAAATATAATACGGCGCCCGCGCAACGGGGAGGTAGGGGACTTTTCCCCTCCCTTCGGCGATATGCCGCTCCTTAAAGTGGTGGCTGAGAAACGGTAGGTGATCGGGAGAGAGAAAGACGTTGTCCATGGCAAACCAGAGCGGCCAGAAAGCGCGCGTACTCCATTTGTGTCGAAGGCGTCCTGAGTCGGGATGCTTTGGTGAGACATAGAAATCGACAATCCCGATTCGACCGCCCGGTTTCAGGATTTGTTTGGCGTGTTCGATCGCTGCGAACCAATTCGGAATCATGGTCAGGGAATATGAAAATGTCACCACGTCCACCTTCCCTGCCGGCGGATGGAATCGTGTGGCGTCGCCATGGAACACCTCGACATTTCGCCACTGACGCCGCGCGATCCGTTCCCGCGCCTTGTTTAAAAGTGACGGGGCCAAATCAACAATATAGACCTGCTGCAGATCTGCCACGGTGTCGCCGATGCATTCCACATTGGCGCCGGTCCCACCGCCCATATCCACCCAGACCTCCCCGGGGGCCAGCTCGAGTTGTCGCAGCATCGCCTCGCGACCGTGGAGGAGTCGTTCGCGAAAACGGTCATACCCATTGGACTGTCCCGCATAAAATGACTCCAGGCGTTCGGCATGGGTTTGGCCCCGTTCGCGCTTGAATGTGAGGTGATAGAGGGTGCGGGCGTCTTCGATGAGTGTCTCGATGGTCGGCATTTCATTTCTCCTTATCCAGTAAACGACCGTTGCGGGTTGATTGGAGGATTGGGGCGCGGCCAGAGCCTGTCTTGACTTCAGGCTTGAGCCAGATCGGCGATGTAGAAACTGCCATAGGTATGCACGCGGTCTTTTTTGTGCAACTCGTACGCTTGTTGGGGATGGTAGGTCAACAGGTCACCAACGCGATGGCGCCCACCGCCATACGCCACGGTAATGGGATCGACATAATCGACTTTCATTCCCCCGCTTCGCCAAATCAGACGCGTTCCCGGCGCTGCGCGATGAACGATGGCCTGCCACTCCTGTTCCAGACTCGGCTTGAGATAACTGCTCAACCAATCCATATGATCCAGTAAAACATACCGGGATATTTCACCGTCATGCTGATCGAGGAATTCCTGAATCGTGCCGGTATGAGTCGAGATTCGATCGACCAGTCCCCCCTTGAGTCGTTCGAAATTATCTTTTTTCAGATACTCCGGACAACACTCCTGCGAATAGGCGCCATAGAGGTAAACGCGCCAGAAGTAGTTGTCGGCAAGGGACAGCTGGCCAAAGACCGTTTCGATACAGTCCTGAATGAATTGCACAATCCCGCCTTGATAATATCGATCCACCTGTTCCCGTTGGGGCTTGGGCACACCCAGCAATGACAGTGTGGCGTCCTGG
>JADFCT010000441.1 GCA_017161665.1 Candidatus Sumerlaeota bacterium | reverse complement strand
GGAATGGTTAGAAACACGATACGGCCTGTGGCGGATGGATCGCGAATCCCAGCGCGCCCTGGCGGTCGGCGTCAATGACGCAAATCATCCTCTGGCCCCCTTTGATAGAACCGATTGTGAACAAAGCGGCGTCATCCTGAATGCGCTGGCCTTGTTTGAATCGGTTCGGAACGAGCCGACACGAAAAGAGATGGATCGCTACCGCCGCCTGATCGAAGGCAGTCCCTACATCGCCTATCTTGCCGACCGACAGGGCAAACTGCTCTTTATTTCCGAGCAGGTCCGCAGTTTGGGATTCGATCCAGCCGCCATGATCGGCCAAAATCTCACGGACTTTGTCCTGCCCGAAGACGTCCCGCAGGTCCGATTGGATTTCGAACGAGCCGTCAGAAGCGGAAAAGAAATCACCACGGAATTTCGTGTCCCCACTCCCAACGGCTGGATCGAATACTTTCAGGATTATGCCAGGATTGTCTGTGATTCCAAGGGACAACCGGAAAATATCATTGGCTTCATCAGCACCGTTCCCGAGCAACGGCGCATGGATGAACGGCTGAAGGAAACCCGGACCCACCTGCGCCGGTTTATCGAAATGTGTCCGGAGTTTGTGGTTCTCTCGGATGTCGATGGCGTCATCGTAGACATCAACCAGCCCGCGCTGCGCATTCTGAACCGGACACGAGAGGAAACGCTCGGGCGCACGACTTTGGAATTAGGTATCTGGCCCACCGCCGACGCGCGGGACGACTATATCCGCACCCTCGTAATGGATGGGAAGGTCTCCAATCTTCAACGCCCCGTCCAATTGGATGACGGACGGCAGGGCGTCGTATTGATTTCAGCGCAAATGATTGAAATCAACGACGAACCGCATGTCCTGGCCTTTGCCACCGAAATGACCCAACTCCACGAGGCGCAGGAAAAACTGAGAGCCGGCGAGACGGAAGCCCGCAGGAACAGCCAGGACCTGAAAACACTCGTTCACGTGACGAATGAACTGTCCCAAATTCACGCCATCGACGAACTGACCCGGCGCGCGGTCCTGCTGGGACGCGATCGACTGGGATTTGAGCGCATTCAGATCGGCTTATACGACCGGTCCACGGACCAGCTGCGCGGGGCGTGGGGGGTGGACCGCTACGGCGACATCAGCGATCAGCGCAAGCGGTTGTATATTCGACTCGCCGGCGTCATGAAGACCCATTTCCGATCCCTGCGCGCGCGACACCTCCGGCTGGAGGACTACGAACTCTTCGACGGGGACCTGCCCGTTGGCCGAGGCGAAACGGTCATCGCGCCCCTGCGCGACGGGGAGACGACCGTTGGCATGATCGCCATCGATAATCTGATCACCCATCGTCCGATCAACGAAAACCGGATCAGCCTGTTCCTCCTGTACGCGTCCGCCATCGGCGGCCTGTGTGGCCGGATTCGTATGGAAACGGAACGGCGTCACATGGACGCCCTGGCGCAGGAATCGCAAAAACTGGAAAGTCTCGGCATCCTGGCCGGCGGAATCGCCCACGACTTCAACAACCTTCTCATGTCGGCCATGGGCAACATGGATCTGGCCCTCATGGACCTGGATCCGGAAAGCGCGCCGGCAGCCTGTCTGAACGAAATCGGAAAAACCGTTGCCCGCATGGCCGACCTGACCGATCAAATGCTGGCCTATTCGGGCCGAGGCCTGTTTGTGACCCGGCCCTTCGACCTGAACGAACTCATCCTGGAGTCGCGGGAACGCTTCGCCCTGGCCGTCGGCGCCGAAATCAAATTGCTATACGATCTGACGTCCCATCCCACGAAAGTCAAAGGCGACGCCGGCCAGATTCGGCAAACCATCCTCAACCTCCTCACGAATGCCCGCGAAGCCATCGCCGAGCGGAAGGAACGCCGGCAAAACGGACACACAATGGCCGGTGAGGGGCAGGTGTCCCTGCGGACCCGCGTCGTTCACTGCGACACCGCGCACTTTCGGAAAACCTTCCCCCGACAGGAGGGTGAAGTCGGACACTATGTCCTGGTCGAAGTCTCCGACAACGGCGTGGGCATGAGTCAGGACGTGCTCGCCAAAGCCTTTGAACCCTTTTTCTCCACGAAATTTGTGGGACGCGGGCTGGGCCTGTCCTCTGTCCTGGGCATCATCCGCAGCCACAAAGGCGCCATCACCATTGAAACCGTTCCAAACGAGCGAACCGCTTTCGGTTTGTACTTCAAGGCAATCGATCAGCCCCCCCCTTCCCAAAAAAAGGCCCCAAACGCCGAGGCGTCGATCCCATCGGACGATCCCGCGTCCAATGCGGGTCGGCATATCCTCCTCATCGATGACGATCCGAGTGTTCGCGATGTGGGGAGCCGCTATCTTGCCCATCTGGGATTCCAGGTGACGCAGACGAATAAATCCGTCGCCGCCTGGACGGCCCTTCGGGATCGAACAAACTTTCACTGCATCATTGTGGATCAGCCGCCGAACGGAAGGGAAGATAACCCGTTTCTGAGCGAAATCCGAGCGCGGGCGCCCGAGACACCCATTATTATGACCACGTCCGCCAGTGACGTGACGCCGACGGCGCCCTACGGACCGGCGCGCATCAATTCGATTCTCATCAAACCCTATAATCTGGCGTCCCTGCGCGCCGCCCTTGCCGAAGCCCGACAGGTGGTGGACCACGATGTCTGAGAAGATGATCCCGCCACGGCGCCCCGCGGGACCGTTGCGCAACGCCGGGCGATGGATCAAGCGCGCCGGATTGCGGCTGGGGCGCTGCGCCACAGCCCGAAAAATTCATTTCAACACCCGGCTGAATCAAAAGGAAATCTGGCACGGACGCGCACGGCTGGCTTCCTATCCGCGCCAAATTCAACTGGGAACCAACTGGACCTGTAACCTGCAATGCCCCTTCTGTCGGCGACAACTCACCGACAAGGAGCGGCTCCGAAATCTGAAGCCCGCCCAACGGGAACTGGCGCCCGGCGTGCTCCAGAA
>JADFCT010000440.1 GCA_017161665.1 Candidatus Sumerlaeota bacterium | reverse complement strand
TTTCCTCCCGCCGCTGAGGGCGCAAGCTGTTTTTTTGAAATACTTCACTCCAACGCCCCGCCTTCGGACGACACGGCGCGCGAACCGATTCCGCCAAGATGGGAGAAACACCGCCTTGACAATAGAGTGAAACCTTCTTCATCATCGCCTTGAGACATGTTTCGCATCCTCCGCCGGCGCCGGGCGACGGCCCGCCCCCTCTTCGGGAAATCACTCTGCCCCAAAGGAACACACCCCATGAACGCTCACACGGGAACCACCACACGACGCGAATGGATGCGGAACGCCATCGGGCTGTCCGGTCTGATTCTGTCCTCGGGACGTGGCGCCTGGCCGAGGAAAGCCAGCCGCCCGAATATCCTCTGGATCACCTGTGAGGACATGAGCTGTCACCTTGGCTGTTACGGCGACGTCTATGCACGGACGCCCCATCTGGATCAACTGGCTCGCGAATCCATTCGCTATACCAACGCCTACGCCACCGCCCCCGTGTGCTCCCCCACCCGCTCCTGCCTCATCACCGGCTGTTACGCCACCAGCCTGGGTACCCAAAATCTGCGATCCCAATTCCCGATTCCCGATGACATTCACGGCTTCCCCTCCTATCTTCGGGATCGGGGATATTATTGCACAAACAATGTCAAAACCGACTACAACATCGCCGACGAGCCGACATTGGTTCAGCAGGCCTGGGACGAATGCAGCCCCACGGCCCATTGGAAAAATCGTAAAGAGGGCCAGCCCTTCTTTGCCATCTTCAATGACATGACGACGCACCAGTCACGCATGAACGTCTGGCCCGAGGAACAATTCAAAACAGAAGTGCAATCGGAATTGTCCGAATCGGAACGCCACGATCCCGCGCTGGCGCCGGTTCCCCCCTACTATCCAGACACGCCCGTCATTCGAAAAACCCTGGCCCGCGCCTATGACTGCATCAGCGTCATGGACAAACATGTCGGCGCGCGGCTGAAGGAGTTGGAGGAAGCCGGTCTGGCCGAGGACACCATCGTCTTTTTCTATGGCGATCATGGCGCCGGACTGCCGCGTCACAAGCGCCTGCTCCTGGACTCGGGGCTACGCGCGCCCCTCATTGTGCGGTTTCCGAAGAACGATCAACACCTCGCCCCCGCCAGGCCAGGCAGCGTCTCGGACGAACTGGTCAGTTTTGTGGACCTTCCGCCCACCGTCTTACGTCTCTTGGATCTCCCCATCCCCGAATACATGCGGGGGCGGCCCCTGTATGGCGACGGCGCGCCCGGTCCGCGCACATACGTCTTCGGCGCCCGCGATCGCGTGGACGAAGCCTATGATCTGGCCCGAAGCGTCCGGGACAAGAACTGGCTCTATGTGCGCAACTACATGCCCCACCTGTCCTATAACCAACCCAGCGCCTATTCCGACCAGGGAGAAATCCGGCAGGAAATCACACGCCTCGCTCAGGAAGGAAAATTGACCACGACGGCGCAACGCCATTATGCCGGACCCACTCGCGCCTTGGAGGAACTCTACGACACGGCCAACGATCCACATCAGATCAACAACCTGGCCCAAGCGCCTGAGTGTCAGGCCATCAAGGAAAAACTGAAAAGCCGCCTGCGGAAATGGATGATCGAAACTTGGGATCTGGGCTTCATCCCCGAATGTGACGTGGCCGAGCGGATGGGCGACGGGACGCCCTATGAACGACTACGCGATGAAGCGCGCTATCCGATCCGGGAGGTCCTCGAGGCGGCCGAACGCGTCGGCGCCGGACGCGCCGTCCTCCGCGACCAGATCGAATTACTGGCTGACCACAAGGATGCGGCCGTTCGCTATTGGGCAGCCGTGGGACTCCACGCCCAGGCAGACGCGGCCGAACCGGCCGTGCCCACGCTGATCCAGGCCTTGGACGATCCCGGCGCCGCC
The DNA here is from genome assembly GCA_017161665.1 of Candidatus Sumerlaeota bacterium. GTDB lineage: Bacteria > Sumerlaeota > Sumerlaeia > JADFCT01 > JADFCT01 > JADFCT01. Next base: position 1,079 of record JADFCT010000440.1, on the reverse strand, counting down.
GTGCGGATCGAAGCGGCGGCCACGCTAATGGATCTAGGCAAAAGTGATCGCGCCCTTCCGCTCCTGCTCCGCGAACTCCAACATCCCGACACGCGCGTCTCCCTGAGAGCGGCCCGCGCCCTCGAACTGCTCGAAGACAAAGCCGGCGCTGCAATGATAACCATGAAACAGGTACTGGAGAAAAACAAACAACTTCCCGGCGACGGCCCCATGTTCATGGTCTTCTCACTGGAGGCGGCCCTGAAAAAACTTAATAAAAATCCCGGAGACCGTTAGGATTACCCAAGACACTACTCAAGGGGCATAACCGATAATGCAAAGGCTTTAGCGCGGATCGCTGCCCGCTTCAACAACTTCAAGTTCTGCCAGGGAGGCCCAGGGGTGTTCGGGATTCTGGGGCGCGCGGGCCAGGAACAGAAGATACCGCGCCCGAAGGACTTCGGGAAGTTCCACCGTCTTCCAGTCCGGTCCGTTATCGAGCGAAAAGGGCGTCCAATCCTTTGAATCCATCGACAGGTTGTCTTTGGGATTCACAATCGGATTCATGGCCAGGCGACAAGCGCCGTCTCGGATCCAACCGTTCCGGTCCCCTCCCTGTCGGGGCAACAGCCGCACGGCCTTCACCTCACGCACCCTCCCCAGGTCGATCTGTATCCAGTGTGGATACCTTGGCTCCGACGAGCCGAACTCCGTATGCCAGATGGTATTGGAATCACCATCCAGTATGTTGCGCGCGGGATACCCGGCCGATTCGCTGTCGCAGTCGATTACGGTGGCCCCGGTCATGGGGGAACGGCCCTTGCGGATCCGGAGGATGGCGCTTTGCTGTGGTCCCCGGAGGGGCCAGCGCAAGCCCTGCTCCATCAGTTCACGCCCCGTGAGATACCCCGAACTGTTTTGTCCCTGGACCTGATACGTCTCATCGGGGTTCAAGGCGCGCAGGCGAAGTCGCTCATCCACCCGAACGGACTCGACACTGCCTTCGATGGGCTGCCAGAGGTTGTAGAGAAAAACCACGGATTCGGAACGATCGTTTGTGGCGTATTGCAAAGCGGCGCGATGGCCCTCGAAGGGAGAAA
>JADFCT010000439.1 GCA_017161665.1 Candidatus Sumerlaeota bacterium | reverse complement strand
CCGGAGTATCCGCCGGTGTTGAGCGATCTGGACTGGTCGGAGCTGTGCGTCCCGCCGTATTTCAATTGATTAACTGATCTACACTGATTTCCAAAGCTTCAGCTATTTTTGCCAAAGTGGATTTTCTGGGAGTGCCCTCGCTACTTTCCAGTCGTGCTAAAGCCGATTGTTTCATTCCGGCTTTTTCCGCCAATTCCGCTTGCGTCAGTTTGAAATATTCCCGCCATGCCTTGATAAGGCTGTCCCCTCGAACATTTGCCTTTACCACTTCATTCGGAAACCAGATGTCGGCCTCATCCGGAGAAGCCTGATTGCGGAGCAATTCCTGGTATTCAGCCCATGGTATAACAGCAAAGGCAGGCTTGCCGTTTTGGGTAATGATTTGTGGATCAGTATGTTCGTTCATCTCTTTTTCTCACCTCTTGAATCTTGATAATCTTGATGACCTTGGCATAGTCGAAGATAACCCGATAGCGCCCCACTCTCATGCGATAGTCGTATGGATGATTCTTTAGTTCAGTAATGTCGAGGTTTTCACATCAAGGAAAGGTCTCCAACTGGTCTACACATTTAAGAATCGATTCCCTGTATTGCTTCGGTATCTTTTACTTTTGTTGGTGGGCGCGGTTATGCCAAATAATTTCATTCATAAGAAATCAATAACATATTATAACTTTTTGTCAATTTGTAAAATAAGATTTTATAACATTTTTAGAGGGTAATGTCTTGAGGCATGTCGTTTCGCTTCATCGGGCGCAGAGCGCTGAGCGAGGTATATAAAAACGTGGTTTTAAGAGTTTAACTTTCGATCTGACAATAGCCAATATTGGCAGAACCTACCAATTTTCTAAGTTATTCAAACATTATAGATTGACCGTTAAATAAGAAATCCTGAATCTTAGCTTCCGGATCTTCCTATTCTCGTCATTCTCAATCCGTATAGTCATCACGAAAAATTTGACAACAAATTCATATGGGTGTACTTAACGAGACCAATTCCTTATCCACAGTTATTCGAGGAGACGATGGTCAACGAGCATAAAACACAAAGACGCGAGCCGCGTCCGACAGATCACATCAAAGGGAAAAAGGATCAAGCGTTTTATGAATAATGGCTACTCTCGCGTACTGCGCCTTCGCACCTTGGTCGGTTTTCTGGGCGAAACCGGCAATTTCAAGTGGTGGGACACCAACTTCTTGAGCCCGACGGGCCGGCAGTTTCTCGCTGTCATTTTCCCCCGGACGCCCCTGCTGGCCGGATTCAACGCCACTGTGACGGCCGCCAAACGGCTGCATGACGACCGGATCGGCAAGGGCGGCGTCTATCATCTGTTCCGGTTGCCCACCAATTTGGAAGAGGATCTTCATAAAATGGCCCTTTCGGGCGAGCCCGATCATCTTTCAACGCACATCGGCTCGAAAGAAGACGCCCTTGACGCTCTCGCCGAAATGAGCGAAAGCGGCGGCGGATCTCCGGAAGGCCCGGTTCAAATCGGAAAGACGGTGGACATCGGCTCCGAACCGATGATGGGCGCAATCGCTTATTGCTACCATCATGCCTTTGCGAATGGAACCATGTGCTTTCCGTATCTACAGGAAACCGCCTGATGCCCCGAGGCAAGTACAGAACGGCGCTGTCCAAGGGCCAGGGGATCGTGCCCGAAACGCTGGCTCTGTTGAACTTGTGGGAGCCGTCCATGAACGCGGTCGATCTCAAGGCGGCGGCGTTGAGCGAAGGGGTCATCGGTCGGGCCACGGCCTTGCGGGTCAAAGACATCGTGGGGCGGGTGTTTGCGGCCCGATACCTCTGCGACGACGCCAAGCCCGCCCTGAGATTGAAAAACCTTCTGGAACTGGGCGCGGCCCCCAGGGATTTGAATCCCATACTGCTGATCCATACGGCCCGCGTTCATGCCGAACTCCATGATTTTATCACTGAAGTGTACTGGCCCAAATATGCCGGCGGCGCTCGCCATGTCGCCCGGCAGGACGCGCTCGATTTTCTGGAAAGAGCGGCCAATAACGGCCTGATATCGCCCCGCTGGTCGGACACCATGATGTTCCGGGTGGCCCGATATCTCACCGGCTGTCTCACCGATTTTCAGCTCGCCGGAAAGGACCGCGCCGGAAAACGCGAAATCCAGCCCTTTGCCATCGAGCCGCTCACAACGCTCTACCTGGCCCATGACATCCACTTCTCCGGTTTCAGCGACAACGCGCTCATCGACCATGAGGATTGGCGGCTGTTCGGGCTGGAACCTTACGAGGTCCGGAGGACGCTGGAAAGGGCGGCGGGAGACCATTTTATCCCGCAGTTTTCAGGGGATGTGATTCGAATCGATTGGAAATACAAAACCATGGAGGATGCGCTGAGTGGAATCGCTGCAGAAGGATTTCGATGAGCTGGTGCAACGGCTGAAGGGGACGCGGCGGTTGAATTCAAGAGGCGATGATCCGGTATTTTATCTGGTGTTCCGCCCGGACCTCATGCTGTCCGTAAAACGGAAAATGAAGGGGTGGCGCGCCAAACTCGCTTTGGAGGGATGGAACGTCCACACCTTTTCGATGGGCGACGCCATTCACAATATCCTCAAAAACCACAGCCTCCGCGATATATGGCGCCAGGGGGAAGCGGAAGATCCGCTGGATTTCGGGGAAATCAACAAGACCCTTGCCGACGCGATCATGGCGGGGGGCGGTCTCAAATCCATGATCGATGAAAAACTCCAAAGACTCGCGGACCAGGAGGATGCGATTCTGTTTCTGACGGATCTGGAAGCGCTTCATCCGTATTTGCGGGTCGGGTCCATCGAATTGGGATTGCAGGGCCGGTTCACGGTTCCCACCGTGATCCTCTATCCCGGCGACCGGGCCGGCCGCACGCACCTTCGGTTCCTGGGAATATACCCGGAAGACGGCAATTACCGCTCCACGCATATTGGGGGATGATAAAAATGACGACCATCCGCGATCTGTTCGATCCTTCCA
>JADFCT010000438.1 GCA_017161665.1 Candidatus Sumerlaeota bacterium | reverse complement strand
TATGTCTCGGATTATGTCATGATGGGCTACGGCACCGGGGCCATCATGGCCGTGCCGGCGCACGACACGCGGGACTTCGCTTTCGCCAAGGCCTTCGATCTGCCCATCCGCTGCATCCTCGACCCCACGGTCACCGAGCACGATTCGGATGCCCTGGCGGATCTGAACGGAGATCGCAAGGCCCTGCTCCAGACCGAAGAAGGGCGCGCGCAGATTCGCGACTGGGTCTTGGCCGGGGAAGAATGCTGGGCCGGCGCCGGGAAGGCGATCCACTCCGCCAACGCCAGCTTGGACATCAATGGTCTCTCGGTCGCCGATGCGAAGGCAAAAGCCACCGACTGGGTCGCGGAGCAGAGATTGGGCGAGAAGAAAATCAACTTCCGCCTCCGCGATTGGTGCATCTCCCGCCAGCGCTACTGGGGCCCCCCGATTCCAATGATCTATTGCGACGAGTGCGGCACGGTCCCCGTTCCGGAATCAGACCTGCCCGTCGAACTGCCCAAGATTGACGACTTCCGCCCCATTGGCTCGGGTGTTTCGCCCCTGGCCGCCTGCGAGGAATGGGTCAATGTCCCCTGTCCCGAGTGTGGCAAGCCCGCCAAGCGGGAGACGGACGTCTCGGACAACTTCCTGGATTCGGCCTGGTATTTTTTGCGGTATCCCTGCGCGCTGGATGGCCAACAGGCCTTCTCGGCCGAACGAATGAAGAAGTGGCTGCCGGTGGATTCCTATATCGGCGGCAATGAACATGCGCGCCTCCACCTGCTGTACACGCGCTTCATTACCATGGCCTTGTGTGACGGCGCCGGGTTGGATATGGGGGACAAGGCCGACGCGCGCGACCGCCGCGAGCCGTTCCTTAAATTCCGCGCCCACGGCATGATCACCCGCAACGGGGCCAAAATGTCAAAGAGCCGCGGCAACATCATCAACCCCGATGATATGGTCTCGTTTCATGGCGCCGATTCCGTGCGCATGTACCTCATGTTCCTCGGCCCCTACAGTCAGGGGGGGGACTGGAGCGACACGGGCATCACGGGCATCCGCCGCTTCCTGGAACGCGTGTATCGCTTCTATTTTGAAGAAGGCGTCCAGATTGACGACATGGCCATGCCGAAGGACTCTTTGATCAAGCTGCACCAGACGATCCGCAAAGTGGGCGAGGATATTGCGTCCTTCTCCTACAACACCGCCATCGCCGCCTTGATGGAATGTCTCCACACGTTCCGCGACGGCAAAGTGGTTTCCGAATTCGCCCGCGAAGCCCTGTGTGTGTTGCTCGCGCCCTTCGCGCCCCATTTGACGGAAGAAATCTGGTCCGAGGCTTTGAAAAAGAAACCCTCCGTCGCCGACGCCCGCTGGCCGCAATATGACCCGGCTCTGTGCGTCGCCGACACCGTTGAAATCGCCGTCCAAATCAACGGCAAGGTGCGCGATCGGATTTGGGTGGCCCGTGACGCGGACGAAGCGGTCGTCCGGGAAGCGGCGCTGGGCGCCGAAAAGGTTCTGTCTTTCCTGGAAGGGAAAACGGTCGTCAAATTCATTCACGTTCCCAATCGCCTGGCAAACGTGATCTGCAAATAATCGAAAAACATCCGGGCAGTGCAGATTTGGGTGGACCAGACCTCTGCTGTCCATTAGGTTGTTTTTTTACAGGAGTAAAATCCGGTTTTCGGACGGGCAAAGCCATGACGAGACGGATAACGGATATCCACCAAACAAGCGCAAAGCATACAGAGAAGGAATGATAACATGGCAATCGACTCGAAGCGTGTTCGCGAAGCAGGGACCAGGCATTTTGGTGTCGAACCGGACATCCTCACGCGGGCGCCCGGTCGTGTGAACCTGATCGGGGAACATACGGACTATAACGCCGGTTTTGTGCTGCCGGCGACAGTCGATTTCGATGTCGTCATGTCCGCCCGGGCCCGGGACGACAATAAATTGCTTCTCTATTCCATCGACTATGACCAGTCGGCGGAGACCGATTATGCGCGTCTCCACGAGGATCGCCACTTTCTCTGGGTCAAATATGTGGCCGGCGTGGCCGATCAACTGCTACGCCGGGGCTATGCCCTGCGCGGCGCTGAAATCGCTTTTAGTGGTGACGTGCCCCGTGGATCGGGCCTGTCCAGTTCGGCCGCTGTAGAGATGGCGGCCGTCACGGCCTTTTGTGAAATGAACCATCTGGATATTGCCCCCGTCGAACGGGTCAAGATCGCTCAGAAAGCCGAAAACGAATTTGTCGGCGTGCCCTGCGGCATCATGGATCAGTTCATTTCCGGATTGGGCGCGGCGGACAGCGCGTTGTTTATTGATTGCCGCAGTTATGACTATCGCCATGTGCCGCTGGACCTTTCCGACACGAAGATCGTTATCTGCGATTCCCAGAAAAAGCGTTCCCTCGCCGCCAGCGCCTATGCCCAGCGCTGCAAGGAATGCGCCGAGGGCGTCCGCCGGCTATCGGAATTGCTGGGCCGTCCGATTGAAGCGCTACGCGAAGTGGAAGCCGGCGAATTTGCCAATGTCGAAGATCAAATTCCCTCGCCCATTCGCGAGCGGTGTCGTCATGTCATTACAGAAAATGATCGTGTCCTCCAAGCCATTGACGCTCTGGAACTGAACAAACTGGAAGTGTTTGGCGAACTGATGAACGCCTCCCATGCCAGTCTGCGGGACGACTATGAAGTCAGTTGCGAGGAACTCAATACGATCTGTGAGGCGGGCAATCAGGTCGAAGGGGAACTCGGTTCGCGCATGACCGGCGCGGGATTCGGAGGCTGCACGGTTCACCTTGTCAAGACCGATGCGGTGGAGGATTTCCGCAACGCCCTGACCCGGCAATACTACGCCCCGCGGGACTTGGAGCCGACCATCTATGTCTGTGCTTCATCCCCTGGCGCCGGATTGGTCGATGGCGTTCAAGCGCCAGCCTGAACTGAAAAAACGAAACAAAGGAATCGTCTATGAAAGTTATTGCGTTCAACGGCAG
>JADFCT010000437.1 GCA_017161665.1 Candidatus Sumerlaeota bacterium | reverse complement strand
TTTCAAAGAAAGCCTTCTTCCCACACTTCCGGACAGGTTCGGGAGGCGCCCCGACTGAAGCCGGCTCAATGCTTTCAAAGAAAGCCTTCTTCCCACACTTCCGGACCTGTTCAGGAGGCGCCGCCGCTGAATTGCCGTTGCGTTCGCTGCGGTTCTTGTTTTTCCATAACACCTGGTCGCAACGATCATCCGTATGGGAAATCACTATTATGAGAATCAATCCATTTCTGGTTTTCGAAAACACACAAAACCATGGACCCACTTTGCAATATTCGCGCCAAATCGGTTTGGGCGGAAAGACCGCATCCGCTTTCCATAAAAGGCCTTTCGCTCCCGCCCGCCGCCTCCCGGGGGGCCTGATCGTCCTGGTCGCCGCGGCGCTGCTGGCCGGATGCGCCACAAGTCGGCGGGAATGGACGCGATCCTTGACCGATGGTCGCCGCTGGTCGCGAATGGAATTTGTCGAGCGTTCCGCCGAGCCAGCTACTGCCGCCCTGATGGCGGAACTGGATCGGGCCGAGGCCGACCTGATGGATCATCTGGCCCAAGGGGCTGGCGATAACGAGCGCTCCCGGTCCAAGGCCTACGCCTTTCGTGATTTTCGAATCCAGATCGAAGACCTCCTCGTCAATGACGCGGCGGCCGTACCCCATGCCCGCGCCTGGCGGGAAGTCACGGACGACCGGCGCCTGGCCGCTTCCATGCGCTTTGCCGAAGGGGCCTTGCCCCTATATGACCTTGCGCAAATCCTTGATCCCCAAAACCGCGCCGGTGTCGTTCCCTATAACGCCGACCGGGTCTATACGGGCATGACGGGCGACGCCTTCGCCACCGTGTCCGCCGCCTATCGCCCGTCACCCTATGAACTCATCAAACGCGCCGACCGGGCCCGCATTTATCGGTTCGCCGCCCGGGCCGACACGGCCCGTGACCTGTTGGACGCCCTGACCCGGCCCGACGCGGCCGCGGTTCAGATCCGATTTTTTCAAGCCTCGCGACTGGACGACGGCGGATCGGACGCCGTTACCGATGCGGTCGTTTTTTATTGGGAGGCCGGCCCGGACGCCGGATCGCCCGTGTTTCTGGGCATGGATTATGTCCAGACGCCCTTTGCCACGGGCGCGCCGGTTCGCGCGTCCGATCCGCGCCCGCCGGCCCGCGCCCTGGTTCGCGCCCAGACGCCGATCTGGCGCATTCTGATTTGCGGTCCCTTCGAGGCCGTGGCCCGTTTGGTCACGGGCGTCAAGCAAGGCGCTTTTGAAATCGCCAAGGCCCCCCTGAAGGTTCCAGGCCAGATATCCCGTGGACCGGGCGCTGCGTTATCCGTTTTCTGGCAGGGATTTGCGCGGGCTTGGAGCGTCGGGGAGGTCCTGGTCCGGGTCCGCCCCATGCGCTGGCCCCACCAGAGCGTGGGGGCCATCATGGGTGAAATCCCGATTCTCGGCAAGCTGACTTTTGGCGCCTGTCCGGGCGTCGAAGCCCTGCGCGGCGGCGCCACGGGCATGACGGCCCGACGGGACGAAGCCGTCGCGGAGGGATTAACCCTGGCCGACGGCCATCATTATCTGACCATGGGAACCGGCCTGGGCGATGACAAAGAGCAGTGGTCCCAAGCCTGGGCGCAGGTCGTGGCCGCTCGCGTCGCCGGCGCGAAAAATGAGGATGTTGTCGCTCTGGCTGATCCCTATGGATCGCTCTGGGATCGCGTGTTTTCATGTCTGAATTTGTCCGATGGGCCCGCCTACGCGATGGCCCGCGAAATCCTCTTCCCCGATCCTGACTGGGGACGGCCCGACGCCGCGCCCGGCGAGCGCGTCTATCTCCATGGCTACGGAACCGGCGCCCGACGGATCCGGGACACGGCCCGCATCCTCCATCGCGCGGGGGTGACCGTGACGGGGCTGACGGGCTGGAATGGCGACGTGGGCGACACCGCCGGCCTGGCGCCCGGACAACCAATCGACGTCGAACGTTTCCACCTCCTGTCGCCACGCGGCGCGCGGAACCTGCCACCGGGGGCGTTCTATCGTGGGCTGATCGTGTATCCAGTGGAAGATGACAACGCGCCCCAGAAGCAAAACATCCGCCCAGCCCCGAAGGCGGCGGCATATACCAGCCCAGGGCGAAGCGACCGATAGGGAGCGGAGCCCTGGGTTAGAGTGCGAGCAATCGAGGCGCCGGCGCGATTTTTGCCGCGTAGCGCGCAAAAAGCGTGACGGCGCCGACGGCCATCCGCCAGCGAATCCAACTTTCCGAACGCTTTTCGAACGCGAAGGGAAAAACCACAGGAAAGAAGTCGCTGCAGTTATAAGGCTCACGGAAATAAATCATTCCCCTTCAGGCATCCTGCCGTTCAAGCTCCGGTCGGGGCTTCGCTGACGCGCAATGGAACGCAACGCACCAGTGATCTGTAAAAAATAAAATCCCGTGGGACTCTTGAAAAGAGAAATTATTGCCGACAGCCTAAGTCCTGCAAACTCGTTATCCCAACTCCAGGGCGAGGGAGAGAAGGGGGATAATGGCCGACCTCTACTTTTTTGTTCTGGACATTCGTCCCGGCGACGGCTAAATCTTTCCTAAATGCGATCACTTTGTCTCCGCCAAGTTCTTCTTTTTTTCTTCGCCATGTTGGTCATTTCCCCTCCGCTATTTCCAGTTGGGCTTGCCGGACTCAATAATTCCCCTTTGGGCATCCTGTCGTTCAAGCCTCTGCCGGGGTATACGGAATCCATGCCCGACGCCGGACAAACACAGAGGCCCTTGGGCCATGCGCCCATGGGAGAAACATCGCTCATCTATTGTTTTCGAGAACCTGACCCACAGCGGGCCAGTACCACTCCAAACCCATGGAAAGTGAGATTGCTCCGATGAGTCATGAACACCATAAGGATCACGACCCCCAGGATTCCCCGGCATCGAAGGTGAAAGACCCCGTCTGCGGGATGACCGTTCATCGTGAGATGGCCGAACATAAAATCGAACAAGGGGGCGAGACCTTTT
>JADFCT010000436.1 GCA_017161665.1 Candidatus Sumerlaeota bacterium | reverse complement strand
AAGCTCATGAGCGACTCGCGCCGACATATCAGCCTTGGACACAGCCCCGATCCCGATGACGCCTTCATGTTTTACGCCCTGGCTCATGATTTGATCGATACCGGTGATCTGGTTTTCGATCATACGTTGCAGGATATTCAAACCCTCAATGAGCGCGCCACGCGCGGCGAACTGGATCTGACGGCCATCTCGGTCCATGCCTACGCCTATGTTCACGATAAGTATCTGCTGCTCAACGCCGGCGCCAGCATGGGCGACGGATATGGTCCCATGGTGGTGATGAAGCAAGCGGTTCCCGTCGAGGAACTCAAAACCATCACGATCGCCATTCCGGGGAAGATGACGTCGGCCGCTCTGGGGCTGAAACTCTGCATTGGCGAGACGCCAACAGCGGTGGTTCCCTTTGATGAAATCATCCCTGCGGTGCAGAGGGGCGACTACGAGGCCGGATTGATCATTCACGAAGGCCAGTTAACCTATGGCGATGCCGGGCTGGAATGCGCCCTGGACTTGGGGAAATGGTGGAAGGATCGCAATGGCACGCCCATGCCGCTGGGGGTCAACGCTGTGCGGCGCGACCTGGGACCGGAACTGATTTCCCAACTCAATCGGATCATGTCCCAGACCATTGACTACAGCCTGACCCATCGTCCTCAGGCCGTTCAGTATGCCTTGGAATGGGCGCGCGATATGGGCGCGGATCTGGCGGATCGGTTTATCGGGATGTATGTTAATGAACTGACCGTTGACATGGGCGACATTGGTCGCCGCGCTCTGAGGCAGTTCCTCTCGCAGGCGGCCGAAAAAGGGTACATCCCCGAGGCGGTCGATCTGGAATTTGCGAAATAGCCATTCAGGCGACGGCGGTGTGGTTCTCTACTTTTTCTTTTTGCGATGGCCGAACTCCGGGGCATTGACAATGCTGGAGCCCAGGACGCGGAGCATCTGTGGAATGAAGTGGATAAAGTCACGGCGCAATTCCGGCGGTGTATCGGGCAAGCCCTCAAAACCGTCATCGGTGGCCTGGACCTTGCCCCATTCTTCAAACAGCCGTCCCCAGGGACTGTTCAGGCATTCGCGCATGGTCTTTTTGCTGTTGCGGGGATACCAGTACCAATCGTGGTACAGAACGCTGGCGATGTAGGCCCAAGGGGCCAGCCAGGTTTTCAGGGACCATTCGACGGGTCCCTTCAGGGGGCCCCAGTAAATTTTGTGCTGCATCCGGCTGGCGAAGGTCATTTTAGAATAGGGACCGACGAAATCCCACGGCTCGTCCAGCGCGGCGGTGTCCCCGACGATTGCGATGTCCCGCGTGTCGCCGCATCCCAGCCCCGCGTCATGGGCCAGACGGATGTATTTGCAGTCCGCCAGGGGATCGAAGCCCATGAGCCGGGCGGCCACCGCGTCGATGGCGACCTGGTCCGCCGAAGCCAGCAGGATGTTCTTGGGGTGGGGGATCATGCACCGTGGGCCGGGGCCGTCGCCGGCGAAGGTCCCGTCCATTACGGCAAAGAGACCGGGGTGAATCTTTTTTTGAATCATCAGGAGATCCACGAGGGTCTCATGGATAACGGGATGGGTCCAGTGGCGGTGTTCATTGAGCAGACCGCCAAAAGCGTTTTTCATGGCGCCGGTGGTGGTGGTGAAGACATGGGTTTTGACGGTGGGCAAATGGATGATGTTTTCGCCGATGAAGCGGCGGGGGATGGAGAAGCCTCGGGGATAAACATCGCGCAGACAGGTGAATTGTTTCGTCAGATCGCCGACGGCTTCGCGGATGTCGATCCACTCCTCGCCCTCATATAAATGGATGTTTCGCAGTCCATACGCTTCCAGCACGTCAATCTGTTTGTTTTCGCGTTCGCCGAGTTTTGAATCAATAACGACCGTTCGATTATGGCAACCATGGATCTTGTCCTTGGTGTACCCGTCGGCCAACATGCCATGGATCACACCATCCAGTTGCCAGGGCGTCGTGGAAGCGGCGGGATAGAAAAAGTGCCAGGAGATGTTGATTTTGAGGGCCGTATCCAGAGCCGGATCGATCACATCGCGATAGCCGGCCAGATTCATGAGTCGATGATAGTCCGCCCGGACGGTGGCCGGTTGGGTTCGAAGAATAGCAACGGTTGACTTAGACATGAGCGGTCGCCTGTGAATAGATTGAGCGAATCATGCGCGCGCGATCGAAAAACGCCCGATCGACGGCGCGATAGCATTGACACGGCTGAAAGATAGGGTACGATTGGTTGGCAAAGTCTGTCAAAGTGATTCGACCGGTTGGTCCGTTCGGGGAGAAATCCACGGTTTCATTGTCGCCGCCTTGGGGTAGGTACCCTGTAAATGACTTATCCATGAGCGGCCTACGGTGTTCACAGCAAATGATGAGAATGGCGTCGAGGCGCGGCGCGATCGTTTTTTTTACGTCAAGGCGCATAGCACGTCGGGGCGTGGCGCGGTGGAATCTTCTTAAACGCCAGGGCGCGAAGGCGCAAAGAACTGTGGGGCGCGGGGCCGCTACCCTATAAGGCCTGTGTCCCAGGGGCCAAACATCCGCCAAGCCCCGATAGGGGTGGCACATAATAGCCCAGGGTGGAGCGACCGATAGGGAGCGGAGCCCTGGGTCAGCGAACAAGCGACTGAGGCGCCGGCGCGATTTTTGCCGCGTAGCGCGCAAAAAGCGTGACGGCGCCGACGCCCTGCACGGACGGGACAAATCCATGGGCAAGACGCCCATGGCGCCTCCAGGCCTGATTTGAATTTTCGAACAAGTGATCCGACCGAACGCGCACGCAGCAATTTTAAGGTCGATCAGCCGAAATGCCGGGGACTTTGGAACGACCAATAGAACAAATGAGGGAACCTTCATATTCAGGAGAGAAAAATGCATCCTATCATTTCAAAAATCTGGGTTTTTCTTGCGGCGCTATCGTTTTCAATGGTTTATCCCATTAGTAGCCCCCTTGCTCAAGTCGGGTTTGGAGCGGATGAACTCAGCCTTT
>JADFCT010000435.1 GCA_017161665.1 Candidatus Sumerlaeota bacterium | reverse complement strand
GGCGGGGGCGAAGCGCTCCTGAAGGTTCGGGCGGTTGGTCTGTGTGGAAGCGATCTGGCCAGTTATCGCGGCGCGAATCCCCTGGTTCAGTATCCCATCGTGGTGGGCCATGAATTTTGTGGAGAGGTGGAGGCGGTGGCCGACGGCGTCTCGCATGTGGCGCCGGGCGATTGGGTAACGGTCAATCCGGTGATCAACTGCGGCGTGTGCCCCACCTGTCTGGATGGATTTGTCAATTGCTGTGAATCGAGTCGCACCCTGGGCGTCCACATGGACGGCGCGGCGGCGGAGTGGATTGTGGCGCCGGCGAACAAGGTCTTCAAGGCGCCAAAGGGATTAAGCGCGGAGGAAGTGGCCCTGATCGAGCCGGTGGCGGTGGGGTATCATGCCGTGAAAAATCGCGCCGGAGTCAACGCCGACGACCGTGTGGTGGTCCTGGGCGCCGGGGCCATCGGTCTGGGCGCCATCCAGACGGCCCGACTCTTCGGCGCCCCTGTGGCGGTGGTGGATATCAAAGACAGCGCTCTGGAGCGGGCGGGGCGGCTGGGCGCCGACTGTCTGATCCGGGGTGACAAGAATCCCGTGGAAGCCGTGCGGGAATGGACAGAAGGGCGGATGGCTTCGGTGATCATCGAGGCCGCCGGCTCGCCCCGGACGGTGGCCCTTTCGGTGGACCTGGCCGCCCATCGCGCCCGAATCGCCATGATTGGCTACACATCTCAGGCCATGGTCTTTGAAACGCCGAAACTGTTCAACATGAAGGAACTGACCTTCATGGGATCGCGGAACAGTTTGAATGTCTTTCCCCATCTGATCGAACACGTCCGACGCGGGCAGATCAACCTGTCGGCGATGATCTCCCACCGTTTCCCGTTGGATGAGGCGCCCCGGGCGTTCCAATTATGGGATGAGTCTCCCGAAAGCGTTTGCAAAATCATTCTGAATATGCGGTAGTCCATAAAATATTTTTGCATGGTATTTTCCGAAGGAGAACCCGATATGGCGAAAGTCAAGGCAGTGCGATTGAACGATAGCGGCAGCAGTCAGCCCCTGGCGCCGGCCATTGGCGTCTTTGCGACATGTGATCCCCGCATCGATAAGGCCTCCCGGGAGCGGGCGCAAAATATCATCGGCATGACCGCCGACGTGTTGGCCGATTCGGTTCGGTTGCCCAATGGCGATCCGGTCCAGGTCGTCTGGAGTCCCGTGCTGGTGGACTCGGAACAACAGGCGGACATCGTGGCGCGGCAATTCAAGGAAAACGGCGTGTCCATTCTGGTGGCGGCGCTGGACACATGGGCCTTCCCCCAGTTGACGCTGATCTCCCTGTTGCAACAATTCCCCGCCGACACGCCGATCAATCTGACATGTGGGAACTCCGGCCCCAAGCCGGGAGTCGTTTTCGCCCACGCCAGCTCCGGCGCCCTGTCACAGTATGGCAAACTGGTCCACTTGAATGTCGGCAACTGGGCCGACACAGGGCAAAACCCGAAGATGTCGCCGGCCACGGCCAAGGCGCTGACGGACTGGGCCTTTGCGGCCGTGACGACGCAGGGACTGAAAGGACGACGGGTTGTCGTCTTCGGTCACGACTCGATGGGCATGGAAACGGCGCTGGCCCATGTGATGCAAACACGGAACACCTACGGCGTGGAAATCACGCGGCTGGATATGAAACTGCTCGCCGACATGGTCAACAAAAAAGCCTATGACGCCAAAGAACTCAAAGCCCTGCGCGCCTGGATTGATCAGCATGTGGGCAAGAATCTGGAGGTCCCCACGGCCGAGGACAGCAAACGGTTTGACCAGAGCCTGGCCATGTATCTGATCGTTCGAGACGTGATGGCCGAACTCAATGCCGTCGGTGGCGGTTTCATGAGCCAACTGGAATGGGGATCGGATCGGCGCGGCACGCCGCTGCCCGTGGCCGACGCCATGGAATCGCTGTTCAATTCGACGTTTGACCACAATGGCCCCAAGACGCCGACGCCTTATGCCACGGAAGCCGATTGCCAGGGCTTGCTCACGCAGTTGTTCTTCACCTGGCTGACCGGCGGGAATCCCCCGCTCTTCATGGACTTCCGCAAGGTCTGGGAGGGCTGGGAGATCAAAGCGCTGGCAAAGAAACTCAAGATCAAGGTGGGGCGCAACGACCTGTGGGCGGTGAAGGGATTCGTCGATGGCGACAACTCGGGATCGGCTTCTTTCGACTGGGCCGGCAAACCCGGCACAGCGCCGGCGACGCTCATGAAACGCGTGCAGATGCCCCTGGCCGACGAGGGCTACTTCCCCGGTCTGGGCAATTCCGTCACGTTCATTACCCCTGGCGGCATTGAGGGCATCGCGGGGCGGTTGGCCTACAGCCAGGCCAACGGCCTGTTCTCGCTCATCTGGGACGAGGCCTGCACAGTCGATCTGCCGGCGAAGCTGGCCAAGGCCGTGGCGAATACGTCGAACTGGAACTGGCCGCACACATGGGTCGTTCCGAAATACGCCTCCATGGTCGAATACAAACAATACGCCCCGGCCAACCATTTCCACATGACGTGGGGGCTGGAGCCGGCGCGACTGCAATACTGGATGGATCTGACCAATACGTTGTCGGCCACGCCGTGGAACGCGCGGCCGGCCTTCATCGAAGGCGTGGATCGTCCCCTGCCGCTGCATTACGTCATCAACGGGGGAGAAAACACGGCCAAGGCGCTACGCTGTCGGCGTTGAGCCAGTGGTTGATCTTTTCAAACGCCAAAGCCCAACGACGCAAAGCACATCGGGGCGCGACCCCGCTACAATATAAGGCCCACGCCCCAGAGGCCAACCATCCGCCCAGCCCCGAAGGCGGCGACATATACAAAGCCCAGGGTGGAGCGACCGATAGTTTCTTTTTAACGCCAAGGCGCGAAGGCGCAAAGCGCATCGGGGCGCGGCCCCGCTGTCCGATCAGGCCCGCGCCCCAGAAACAAAACATCCGCCCAGCCCCGAAGGCGGCGACATATACAAGCCCAGGGTGGAGCGAC
>JADFCT010000434.1 GCA_017161665.1 Candidatus Sumerlaeota bacterium | reverse complement strand
CGCGGCGCGAGGACGCAAAGCACGCTGGGGCATGGCGACGATACCATAATAAGGCCCGCGCCCCAGAAGCCAAACATCCGCCAAGCCCCGAAGGTGGCGGCACATAATAGCCCAGGGTGGAGCGACCGATAGGGAGCGGAGCCCTGGGTCTGAGGAATCGCGACTGAGGCGCCGGCGCGCTTTTTGCCGCGCCGCGCGCAAAAAGCGTGACGGCGCCGACGGCCATCCGTCTGCGAATTCAAATTTTCGAGAGGGAGGTTCGAACGATGACATCCATTAAGGTCGCCGTGTTGACAGGCAGTGACAGTGATTTGCCGACGATCTCCGCCGCCGTCAAGACACTGGAAAAGTTTGACGTGCCCTGTGAAATCCGGGTCCTCTCGGCCCATCGCACACCGGGCCAGACCATGCAATACGTCAAGGACGCCGAAACGCGTGGCGCTCAGGTGTTTATCTGTTCCGCCGGCATGGCGGCCCATCTGGCCGGCGTCGTGGCCGCTCACACAACGCGGCCTGTTCTGGGCGTGCCCATGGGCGGGGGATTGATGGGCGGCCTGGACGCGTTGCTGTCCACGGTCCAGATGCCGCCGGGGGTGCCTGTGCTGACCACGGCCGTGGGCAAAGCCGGCGCCACGAACGCCGCCTTGGGGGCGATTCAGATCCTTGCGCTCAACGACTCAGCGCTGGCCGAGCGATTCGCCGCCTATAAACAAGCCATGACGCAAACCGTTCTGGAAAAAGACACGCGCCTCCAGGAAACCGGTCTGGACGATTATTGAGTGATGGGGGACGGACGGCGCGGACAGGATCGGAGCCGATCGCGCGCTGTTCATTGACATATCCAACAAGGAGGGCGGGGCCTTGAACGAGACCATGCAACTACCCACCGAACCGAATCTGCCGGATGTGTCCAGTTGGAATCAGGAACACCTGCTGGGCTTGGAAAGTTTGTCAGCCGATGAAATCCGGTTAATTCTGGACACGGCCAAGGCCTTCAAGGAATCCGAATCCGGTTGGCGCAAGATCAGCACGGCCCTGGCGGGCAAAACGGTCATCAACCTGTTCTTTGAAAATTCGACACGGACCCGCACTTCTTTTGAAATCGCCGCCAAACGCTTGTCGGCGGATGTGGTTAATTTTTCCTCATCCACCAGCAGCCTGAAAAAAGGGGAAACGATCCTGGATACGGCGCGCGTGATCGAGGCCATGGGCTCTGATTTCATCGTCTGTCGGCACATGTGTCCCGGTTCGTCCGCCTATCTGTCCAACCAGGTCCATTCCGCGGTCCTCAATGCCGGGGACGGCGCCCATGAACATCCGACCCAGGGCTTGCTGGACATTTTCACCATGCGGGAACACAAGAAGCGGATCGAGGGGCTCAAGGTTGTGATTTTGGGCGATATTCTTCATTCACGGGTGGCGCGATCCAACATCTGGGGGTTGACGAAATTGGGCGCGCGCGTCGTGGTGTGCGGGCCCAAGACCCTGATCCCCGATACCCTCCATCGCCTGGGCGTCGAAGTGCGCTATGATCTGGATGAAGCCATTCAAGGGGCCGATGTCATCAACCTGTTGCGCATTCAGTTGGAGCGCCAACAAAAGAACCTGTTCCCCTCCATTCGTGAATACCGAATCATGTACGGAGTCAATCAGGCCCGCCTGAACCAGGCAAAGTCCGATGTGCTCATCATGCATCCGGGCCCCGTCAATCGCGGCGTCGAAATCTCGAACGATGTGGCCGACGGACCGAACTCCGTGATTACCAAACAAGTGACGAACGGGGTCATGATTCGCATGGCGGCGCTGTATTTGTTGAATACCGTTCGCGAACGGATGGGGAAAACAAATCGAATGTGTGACTGAACGATTCGGAAAGGCGTTTGGATTTATGCTGTATTGGGTGATTGTGTGCGCGGTCCTCATCGATCAAGGCACGAAGTTTCTGGCCGTTCAGTACCTCGTGGACAAGACAAAGCCGATCTGGTTCATCGAAGGCTGGCTGGGGCTCAAGTACAGCCCCAACACGGGCGCGGCCTTTTCCATGCTGTCGGGCCATACGGTCTATCTGTCCCTCTTTACCATTCTCGCCGTCGCCATGATCGCCTGGATGGCCTGGTCCACCCCCCGCCATCAGGCCTGGCTGCGGTGGGGGTACAGCCTGATTTTAGGCGGCGCCCTGGGGAACCTGATCGACCGTTGCTTCCGGGGCGACGCGTTCTTAAACGGACACGTCGTGGACTTCATGCAATTCCCCTGGTTTATCAACAACATTGCCGATGATTTTATCAGTATCGGCGTCGGGTGTGTCATGATCGGCTTCTTTGTCTATCCCGTCGATGCCCCCCACCCGGCGTCTCCGGTCAAACCATCGGACACCAGCGCGCCCGACGGGCCATCCGAACCGTAAAATATGATGACCGAAACCCGCTATCTGTATCAGCGACTGACCCCTTGGGTGGATCTGGTCCTGTGTGTGGCCGCCTTTTTCGCCGCCCATGGACTGCGCAATGCCGTGCTGGCGCCGCTGAGCGGGGGATGGGTCGAGCCGTCCGCCATGCGGTATTATCTGCCCCTGCTCTATCTCTTCCCCCCTCTGGCCGTTTTGATGTGGCACTGGACCGGGATTTACGGTTTTGAACATTTGTTTTATCGGCTCCGCTGGCTCCGGGCGGCCGTCCTGGGCCTGGCGCTGGCCATGGGGGCGACGGCCCTGATCCGGTTCTTTTTCGGGGACCTGCGCCCCGATCCCTATACGGGGGCCATCGTCCGCGACAGCCGGGGCCAGTTGCTCTCCATGGCGGCGCTGGCGCTGACCTTTGTCTGGACGCGCAACGAGCTGACGCGCCGATGGCTGGCCTGGCGACGGTCGCGGGGACACGGCGCCTCCAGCGTGTTGATCGTCGGCAGTGGCGACGGCCTGCGGCGGTTCCTGGATACGGTCATGGCCCATCCCCTCTGGGGATACCGGATCGAGGGGCTGGTCAGTGATGGCCGGGGCCTGTCCAAAGACGATCGCGTTCGGGGATTCCCC
>JADFCT010000433.1 GCA_017161665.1 Candidatus Sumerlaeota bacterium | reverse complement strand
CAGTTCGTTCAGGGCTACGACGGACAGGAGCAGGTCGCCGATAATGAGAAAATTCACTTCTTTTTCGCCCAGTCTTTGGTTGTTGTAGGTTGCGACCCACTTTTCCGGCGGTCTCAAACGCGATGTCGGATTGTTTCAGCTCCCAGTAAAAAGCCCTCCGGTAAATCTGGTGGAAATAGCCCGCGCCCAGGGTGACGAGAATCCGGTTTGCCATGACGAGCAGGTCTTTGATGTCGTCTTTGCCTTTCATCCGGATTTTTTCAAAATCGAATTGATCGGTCAGCGGTGTTTTCTGGTCGGTTTTGTTGGGATGGGTGGCGTGTTCCAGCGACGCGCCGCCGAAATTGGCGAGGATGCCCAGCGGCTTGTCAAATCCTTTGAGGTAGGAGATCAGTTGGGCGCGATGCAGAGGGAGAAGGCGGGGAACGGCTTTCAATTCAACGATCACCGCGTCCTCGACCAAAAGGTCCGTCCTGTATCGGCCGACCTGTTTGTCAAAGTAGAACACCTCGAATTCTTGTTGCCGCTGAACCGCAAGCCCTTGTGACCGCAGTTCGGATTCAAGGGCCTTTTCGTAGACCTCTTCGTTCCAGATGTTGCCGAGGGCGGTGTGGACTTTGAAAAGGCAGCCGTTTATGGCGTAGGTGAGGGATTTGTGCATATTCTTAACGTCCTACAGGGCTTGGGGATAAGTAGGGATGTTTTTCGCAATGCGCGGACGCCGGGGGTAACAAGCCTGGCCGGCGGCAATCCCCGCTTAATAACCTACAAGGATTGGGGATAAGCAAGGACCGCTCTCAGCGAAGGCAAATCCTTGTTTATCGGAAATAATACGCAAGGCTTTTTTCCAGTCATTCGCGAACGCTGGAGATCAATCAACACCAATGGCGCAAGATTCCGCCGTCTTCTGGCCCCCGTCAAGCTGCGTCTAACGCCCGAATCTGATCCAGTTCTTTTTGAAACCGCCTCTCCGTCTCCCAGAGATCCCGGGCCTGCTGGGCGCGAAGCCAGAATTCCGGCGAATTTCCGAACAGCCGGGACAGACGCAGAGCCATGAGGGGCGGCAATGACCGCCGCTCCTTCAGGAGTTCATTAGTGGTCTGCCGGGATACGCCCAACGTGTCCGCCAGGGTGGCGGTGGTCAGGCCGTAGTCGGGCAGAAAATCCTCCCGAAGCATTTCACCGGGATGGGCCGGGGGAGTTTGCCGCTTTGTGTTGTTTTCGGTGGTCATGGCGTTGCTCCCTAATGATAATCCGTTATCTCGACGCGGTAGGCGTTTTGACTTGCCCGAGGTAAAAATCCGCTGCGTCTCTTTATCGGCGAATGTTTTGACCATGTAAGGACTGTAATTTGTAACGTGACAGTTGTCAATCGATGCGGAAGGAAAGTTTTGAGCGCTGATCGAAAAATATCGAAATGATGGAGATGAGATGGGGGACAGGGCAAACTGATCTACAAAAAATTACCGCTTCTACCTTTTCCGATACGGCAACCTCCCCCCCATCTGCGCCACCCCTTTCGACATCACCAGCTTCTCCCCGGCCTCGACGCCGTCGTTGTAGACCTCGGGGGCTTGCCGGGCCGAACCTCTCTGGATCGTGCGGACACAGGGGTAGCGGTGGCGGAAGTAGCGCTCGAGCTGGGGGGCGCCGTGGCGGATGAGGGCCCGGGTTCCGGGGGATTCGTCGACCAGGCGGCGGTCCTGGGAGCGTTGGAGTTTCGGTTTGGACTGGAAACCGTTGATGATGCCCATGGCGAAGTCGGTCTTACGGTGTCGGTTCGAAGCATTATCTCTCTTCTGGTCAGTGAAAAAGTCCCATAATGTACAAAGTCTCGCCCATACCCACCTGTCTGTCTCCATCGATATCCGGAACCACGGAAATGTCGATCATGGGTGTAATCCCGGAGAGCACTTGCAAAATTGATATCACTTGCGACAAATCGGGCGTCAACGATATCAGGCGGACGCCCTCGACTGAATCGACGGCGATCGGGTCGCCATTGGCATCCGATAATTGGACGGCGTCGATTTTCAAATCATTTCCAGGCGATGCACTATCTATCAAATTCAAGGATATGGCAGCGATGATGCCTCCGCCGTCGGGGCTCGCCGCGTCGCCATAGCTGAAGGCGCCTATTGTCGCCTTGCCGGCGTCGTTATCGATGGTGGGGCCGAGCTGGACAAAGGTCCGATCCGAGTCCGTAACGAAAGGGCCAAGCTGGACATCGTCCGGGGCATCGATGGAGAAAGTGTCCGGCTCAAAGACGAGGTCGAATTGAAAACCGCCGAAGTTTGAGACACCGTCGATTCGGATACCCAGTGTGAGCGGGGTTTCCACGACAGCCAGATTGACGAAACCGGGTTCCACCCGTATATCCGCCGCATGGGCTGTGGTGAACATTAAAGCCGGCAACAGCATCGCGAGGATTTGCTTCTTCACTTTTCCTCCTTCAACGGATTAGTTTTCGGTCGCTTCGGACATAATGTAGAGCAATTCGACCATCCCGAGGCGTCCATCGCCGTTTATGTCGGGAACCTCGGTTATTTTTTGCGGAACGTCGATGCCGGAGAGCATCTGTAAAAGCAGGATCGAATATGTCAGGTCCCATTTCCTGGCCTTGAAAGCGGCGGAGATGCGCAGATCGCCGACCACGCCTGTAACCGTCAGAGGGTTCTCGGTCCCCTCGTAATCGCCTGTCCATCCCTCAAATTCAAAGCCTTTGTCTGGAACCGCCGTGACGCTCGCGCAGTCCTCTCCTTCCGTGACTTCCTGGACGGCCTCCCCTTCAATCCTCCCGTTTTCGTCCGCGACGAACGCAACAGTGAATGCATCAGGGACATCTTTGATTTTGAACAGGGCCGTCACCGACAGATCGGCGGTCACGTTGGAGAGGGTCAGTGGGTTTTCCGTTCCGTCATGATCGCCGGTCCAGCCGACAAATTCATATCCTGGATCAGGCTTCGAGGATATGGATGCGGTGGCGTCACCGTGATCGATTTTTTGGACGGTTTCGCCCTCCAAGTCCCCA
>JADFCT010000432.1 GCA_017161665.1 Candidatus Sumerlaeota bacterium | reverse complement strand
GGCGTGTCATCACAATTAACTATTAAAATAGCCGGTGTTCTGTTTACTCCAAGAGACTTTGGAATAATGATCCTCTTTTCTTGCTTCCCTTTGTATTCTGCTTTTGCATTATAATATGCGTATTCAACAATTGTGGGATGAATCCTATCGTAATCGTATTGTTTTGGTAAACCCAAAACAATTGGTTCTTCTTCTAAATTTACTGCCAAAATAACTCCCATCTCAGTATCATGATTGAGCGACGGTGACCATGGGAAATGGGGAAAATAATAGTGAATATATCCTACATTTTTATAATCGAAATATCCAAAATAAATGCCTTTGCATGTTAACGGATATTGGTCAGGATTATATTTCCCATAGATTTGAATTTTTTCAGTTACCTCTGCCGTAAAACATCCAGTAAGGGTAACAGATAAACTTATTAATACCATCAAGTATAAGTTCAATTTAGGGAATAGCATAAATTGCTCCTACTGTTTTAATTCTGAATTTCTGGGCGCACTTTATTCTTCCAGGTTTGCTCAATTCAAATCGAATTTTCAATATGCCCAGTCTCAACAAGTTTTGATCAAAAGCAACGTTGTTCTGGACAGAAATTCTACTTCACCCCCCTTTCAGGGCAGGGAATTCACTCCGATCAGGTATAAGGGGATTTGTAGTGGAAGGGTGGCGATGTCCAGGGGAACGGAGATCGCATATAGCGCATTATGCCACTTCGACGCCCATCCATGGCGAGTTGGTTTTGATTTTATCATCTGTGGGGTACTCCAGTCAATCAAGTCATCTCCTTTCCTTTGACCGGTTCTTATTGTAGAACCCGGCCCATTTCGGGTGGCCACAATATATACAAAGTGATTGACATCATCATCGGGATACCTCGTGAAAGGAGGAGCCTCGTTTACCGTGACAAACAGGAGAGCCGGTAGATTGAGAACCTGCCCACTGTCTGATGCTGGAATGTCCAGGAATGTGGGTTCTCTGCGCTTGGGGTATTGCAATGTTATTGCATTCCGACTCCCTAAGTGACGCATTAGTCCATGGGGTCCTCCATGACTTTCAGATGGCGCAACAAAAGCAACAATAATGGGTTCCTCTGTCTTTCCTTGGGTAAGGATGATTCCCATGGTCGCATTGGATGAATTAAACGGCCAGGGATAATGTTTAAAAGAGTAATGATCATACACTACACCATCACTTTCAAACTTACCGTAGTACATTCCCTTTACCCCCAGAGGATACTGCTCCGGTCGGTATTCCTGGCGATCCCCGAATCGAGTCTCCCACCTCACTACACTAGTAAAACACCCCGAAAGGGAAAGGGAAAAAACCAATACCGTACCCAAGCGGGCAAGTCCGCTTCTTGTGCTATCCATTACACGCTCCAAGCCAATCGGAATCTCTTTCATTGATAAATCGGAAATAGACAATTATTATTCCACACATACATCATCTGGCCAAGTCTGATCAATCCCAAACTTCTTCAGGACATAATGCCAATAGCGATTCTGCTTCTGGATAAAGTTGCGGAATTGTTTGCTGCGACCAGGATGAATTTTGCGGCTGTTTGGCCTTTGGGGCGTGGGCCTTGTATGTTCGCCGCGCCACGCACAACGTGCTTTGCGCCCTGGCGTTTAGCGCAAACATCTCCTTTTCCTCCTGTTTTTCATGATTCAAAAAAAGATCCCACCGTGCCGCGCCTCGAAGTTATTTCATCATTTGTTGATCTCATTTTTATGGATATGGGAAACTCATGGGAAACTTTGCAGAAATTCAATATTTTCACAAGCCTTACTGTTTCAGTAACCCCAGATTCCGCATCCAATCGGCCATTCGATCCTGCCAGCTGGTGACTGGCTGCGCCGTCCGTCGCAATCCATAGCCATGGCCACCGCTTTCATAAATATGCAGTTCGGCCGACGCCCCCGCCTTCTTCAGGGCAATGTACATCTCAGCGACGCCAATGGACCAGTCGTGATCATCGTGAGCAATAACCATAAAGACCGGCGGACAATCCTCGGGAACCGTAACGCCTTCGGGGATGCCACTGGCGGCATAGATGGGCGCTGCGAAATCGGGACGGAACGAGATGGCGTCATAATCGTCAACCGGCTCGTACAGCCGCTCGCGCACAAAGGCCGTCCGCTTCACAGGCGTCGTTCCGGCGGAAAAACCCATGATCCCGATCCGCTCTGGATCAATCCCCAGTTCTCCGGCCCGCCCACGTAAGAGACTGACCGCGCGCTGTCCATCCTGAGCCGCCGCCAGCCAGGGCTTCTCGCGACTGCGCGCCTGGCCGGGCACACGATATTTCAACACCGCCGCCGTGACGCCAATCGAGTTAAGCCATTCGGCCACCTCGGTTCCCTCCAGGTCCATGGCCAGAATCCAGTGTCCTCCACCCGGCGCGACGATGACCGCCGCCCCGGTGTCAATCGTGGGGTCGGGTTTATAGAGGGTGAGCGTTGGGACAGACACATTCCCCAGCCGAATCACGCGACGACCTGCGATCAAGTCTCCATCCGATTTGGTCGTGTCGGCTTCCGGCTCCAGTTTTGTTTTTTCTCCGGGCGCGGCGCCCGGCCACAGGTTCCAGACCTGAGGCGCCTCCTCGGCCTCATACAGATCGAAGTGACGGATGGTCGGCGTATCGGAAGCCTCAAGGATTTGAAGTCGAAACAGTCGCCCCTTCACAGAAGGCGCAAAAGACTTGTCCATGTCTCCGATCCCGGCGCCTCGTTCAAAGGTCTCCCAGGAGCCGTCACGATCGACCTGTAGTTCGTAACGCTGAACTCGATTGAAGCCCGCTTCGCTGATAGCGATCCGACCGACCGTCTTTGTCACGCCGAGATCCAATTCCAACCAGCCCGAACGCGCATCTGGCGCGGCCCCCCAGCGGGAGCCGTCATTCCCATCGACGGATCGGGATGCTTCGTATCCCTTCCCCCATTCGCTCGATGCCCGGGCCTGGGCGGCCAGAGGATCGGTGAGTTTATGGCCGGTCCGAATCCATTCGCCCACCTGTCGCAGCACGCGCAC
>JADFCT010000042.1 GCA_017161665.1 Candidatus Sumerlaeota bacterium | reverse complement strand
ATCCTTTGTCCGTCTTGTCGGTTCCGTCTTTGTCACAGATCCAATCGCGGACCGTCCGAATCCGTCTCGTCTCTCCGGAGGGACTCCAAAGTGTTTCGAGCCAATTCGGCGACTTTTTCATCCACACTGTCAGCCAGTCGGTTCAGCACATCATCCGCCCGATCGCCCAGCGCCTCGCGATTCGATTCGATAATCACCAGGTAGGTTTGGGTCGCAAAGATGCGCGCGGGGGTATCTTGTATCTCATCCAGCATGATGGCTTCCAGGTCATCCAGCACGGCCACGCCCCCGTCGGTCAGCTGCCGGAAGGCGTCCCGCGCGCCATACTTGCCCCGCTGACGTTCCGGGTCCGCGCCGATGAGGACCCAGTCCAATACTGTCTGCGGTTCGGCTTCGGTGGCAACGGGCTGGATGTCCGGTCGGGCCAGGCGGCGCATTCGTGTTTCGACCGGATCGGGCGCAAAGCCGGCTGGTAACTGTCCCAGATACTTGACCATATCCCGATGGATCAACCGCCGGACCAGAATCGAATTATTCAAGTTTAATTCCCAATTTTTTCCCAGCAGGAACCGCAGCGCCTGGCAAGCGTTGACGGCGTCTTCCGGTGAGCCTTCTCCGACCGTATCGACCAGGAACGGTATGGATTCGGCGCTGCCCACGGCCCCCAGGGCCATGGCATAGACAATGCGATCGCGGGTCACCCGTTCGGCGCGGTATGTCCGGGTCAAAAAATCTCGCGAGCGGGTGTCGCCCATCAGTCCCAGCGCGATGACCGCATTCCCACTGAGCGTTTGCTGGATGGCGCGCATTTTTCGAAGACCGGCGATTTGATTGCCGTCGCGCGTATCGTGAATCATGATCCGATGATGTCCGGAACTGTATTGTCCCTGGGCGATTCGCATCAACGGTTCCCAGGTCTGATCGTATTGCCGGACGGCGGCCACCGTTATGGCATGGATCAGCAGTTCCGACAACGGATCGACGGTATTCGGCAATTCGGAAAATTCCTGAGCCGCCGGGAATCCGTTGGTGAGAAAATCGGTGATGGCCGCTTCATCATCGCCAATGCCATATTCATTCAGCAGGGCCGATTCTCGCGCCACCAAGGCCTCCAGAAACGTCGCATCCAGAGGACGCGCTTCCAACAATGGCGCCTCATATTCATATTGCGCCAACAACTTTTCTTCACGGGATTGAAAGAGTCCCAGACAGCCGCTCAGGATTAATGCGCACAGCCCGACGCCCCATCCGAAGGCGGTCCGTCGGATTCGTTGCTTTGTCCACTGGTTCATGGGTTCCTGCCTCATCAGTGAGAATTGAATGCTGCCAATAATACCGATTATGAAAAAGATATGATGCCGAGGAGTGTACAAAAAAAGCCCCGAATGCTTCAAGGACGCATCCGGGGTCTCATTCCTTCGTCGTTAGCCTGTTGGCGGCGTGTTGTCCGAGATGGACTTACTGGTCATCGATGCTTTCGCCTTCCAACGATTCTTTGAGATACTTCAACACATTTTCAAAACGCGGCGCATTCGATTCGTCCACTTGGACCAGGTTCTCATGGGCCTGAATCATCAACTGTGTCTGCTGCTCACGATCCACATCCGTTGTGGAGGTGGCCACCACATCCGTGGCCACGGAAGGCGGAGGCGTGGGCGTTTCCTCCAGGCCACGAATATCCAGAATATGAGCCAACCCCAATGTCTGGAGCAGTTTCCGGACGCGGTCACTGACATTGATGAGTTTGAGATTCGGGCGCTTTTCACGCCGCTGGTTCATGCCAATGCCCGCCAGGACGCCCATAAAGGTGCTGTCCACGGATTCACAGGCGGTCATATCCAATATGAATTCCGTCTCTTCGTTTCGGGCCTGCACTTTGGCGATCATTTGCTTGAAAGGTCCGGCGTTGAGATACGTTCCCCGTCCCTCCACACGAAAGATGACCGCGCCGTCATCCAGACTGGCATATAAAATTTGTGAATTATCCGCCATCAGAGAAAAACCTCGCTCGAAAGAGCCCCCAGAAAATCAACCCGTACTCGGCGTGTGCGAGGACCGTCAAACTCACACAGGTAAACACCTTGCCATGTCCCCAGAACCAATTGTCCCTTTTCGAGAGGAATCATGGCGCTGGAGCCCATCAGCGATGTTTTGATATGGGCTGTTGAATTCCCTTCCCCGTGACGATAAGGCCAGTTATGGGGGACCATCTTGCCCAGCGCCATCAGGGCGTCATGTACCACGTCCGGGTCCGCATTTTCCTGTATCGTACAGCCCGCCGTTGTATGGGGTACGGTGACCAGACAAGCGCCCTTTTGCGCGCCCGCCTTGGTGACGGCCTCTTGAATCATCCGCGTGATGTCGATCCATTGTTCGGCTTGCTGTGTGGCAATTCGAAACTCAGGCATGTTATCCAACCTTACTGATTAAACCCCGGAACGCGCTTCCCGTCGTCCAACACCCAAAGTTTAGACCGGTCCAAATAAATGTCAAACTCTTTTTTATCGATCCTTTGAAAAAGCCTGATTTTGCGGTATTTCGATCAAATATCGTCTCGGAAATGCGTTCCGCCGCTCCGGTTGTCCGTCGAAGACGAGCGTCGACCAGACGGCGTTCCGGGCCGAAAACTCATTATCGATTCCATTTTCAAGTCATCAAGCGTTGTTGGTTTTGATGCGTGCATCTGCTCTTCAAGTATATGTCGGGTGACCGCTTCCTGCACCCGTTGGATTTCTTCTGGGGTCATTAATTTCGATTTCTTCATTTTGTTGAAAACCGCCAGATCGGCTTCAATCTGTCGGTTTCCCCGGACGCGGCGCAGAACCTGGCGAATGGCCATCACGGCGATCAAAATAAAACAGGCAGCCAGAATCGCCACCAGAATGGTCTGAGAGAGGCGATAGTCCGAGGCCAGCTGGTTGGGATCGGTTATTTGACACAAAGGCGTTGTCCACGTCATGTCAGTTGCCTCCTCCGCCTTGGAGTCGCTGAACGATCTGTCGGACCAGTTCGGGCGTCACCGGTTTGCCCAGCAGATCGGCCATGGCCATGGTTTGATTGAATGCGCCCTTCAGTTCGCGCACATTGCTTTTGACGTGTCGCGCGATTTCCCGGATCACCTCGTCGGAAATCAGAGAATCCCGTCCCTGGTTCGTTCGCTCGCGCATGAGGATCGCTTCACGGGTTTCCTGGTTCGGCGCCAGAATATCAACCACCACGCCCGCGCCGAAACGGGAGCGCAGACGCTTTTCCAGCAATTGCAGTTCCCTGGGGGATCGGTCGCTGGTTATGACAATCTGACGTCTGGCTTGAAACAGATTATTGAAAATGTTGAAGAATTCCTCTTGCGCCCGTTCCTTGCCGGCGAGGAAGTGAATGTCGTCGATCAACAGAATCCCCGCCTGACGGAAGCGCTCCCGGAAGGGCCGGACATTGTTGTTGGAGATGGCCTCGATCAGCCAGGTGGCAAAATCATCGGCGCTCAAGTAAACCACCGATATCTGAGGATGGTTGTCCAGCACGTAATTGGCGATGGCGTTGATCAAATGCGTTTTGCCAACGCCCACATCCCCATGGAGAAACAAGGGATTGTAGTCCTGGGCCGGGGCCTTGGCCACGGCCAGACTGGTGGCGTAGGCGAAGTTGTTCAGGTCGTCCACGACAAAGGTATCGAAGTTGTATTCTCGGACCAGTTGCAGAGATTCAAATTCGCCCGCTTCGCCCTGGATCGTCACCGGCATCGTATCCGACAGGGCCGAATCACGCCAGGATTCAGCGCCCGCTTCTTCTGCCTCGTCCGCCTGGGCGACGGGAATGGAGGGCGTTACGGCGCCTTTGGGAATGGTGTCCGATTCGTGTGAGCGCAAATCGCTCATCAATTCCAAGACCGCCGTATCGTTCGGATAGCGTTGAATATGTTTTTGAATCACTTCGATGGCCAGATCGCGGTTGTCGGTTCGCGTATAGGCGTCACAGGCCGCCAACAGGGCGTCCTTGGCTTCTTCGGGGCGCTCCAGTCCTTCCAGGCATTGGGCCTTCATGGCCAACGCGGCGCCTTGATCCGGCAATAGAATGCCATGCAGATCGACCATTTCAAGGGCCAGGGCATAATCCCCCTCGTCGATCATCATGCGCAGCACTTTCTCCAGGTGCGCCGCCGCCCGTGGGGAATCTTCCACCTGTAGGGCCACGCGAATGAATTCCACCTGTCGTTCCACGTCGGCCGGCGCCATCTCACAGATTGTCTGGAGGAGATAAAGGGTATCGGGCAAATCGCTGTTTTCCGGTTTCAAAGATCCGGATTGCTCCAACGTGGCGATGATGTCTCCCATGCTATTCAGTGCATGGGTCACTTCGCCGCTGTTACGATACATTCGCCCCAATCGCAACAGGACTGGCAGCGCGGCGCCATGATCGGCCCGCATTTCCTCCAGGACACTGCGGGCCTGGGCCTCGGCGCCGATGCGGACGAGTTGATCGGCCAGCGCCAACTGCGATTCCCGCGCGGCGGTCTCTTCACCTTGCGCCTTGAAGATCAGACTCGACAGGTTCATCAGCCGTGTGTTGTCTGGAGCGTGTTGCGTCAGTAACTCTCGCATTTCCGCGGCCAGACCGAGGGCATGTCGCTCAATCAGTTCCTCAATGATATCCAACGCCTTGCTCAGCCGTTGATCCGTCAGTCCGGCTTCGACAATCGTCTCAATCATCCGGCGCCGAATATCGTCGCGTTCCTCATCCATACTGACCATATAGCCCATGCTGTGGAGCGCTAAATCCCAATCGCGCGCCTGAAGATAGACGTTCATCTTCTCTTCGGTCTCGTTCATGGCCTCCTGACGTTGGTCGGTCGCCAGCATGGCATGGATGATGTGGGGATACACATCAATCACGTCCAGATCAATCCGTTCCACTGTGCGATACACCTCAATCGCCTGATCAAACTGTCCCTGCGTTTCCAGTTGATCGGCCAGCCGCATATAGATTTCCAATCCGCCGGCCTTGTCATTGAGTCCCAGCAGACAGCGCGCCGTTTGCTCGAGAGCCCGCGTTTCCGTTGGATCCTTTTCAAGAATCCGGTCACAGATATCTTGCGCTTCCTTGAAACGCTCGGCCCGGATCAACAATTCCCCTGTCTGGAGGGATGTTTGAACATATCGGATGGTATCGTTGGTCTTTTCATATACCTGCGCCAGCCCCTTGTGCGCATCCAGGTGATCACTTTCCCGATCCAGGACCGCCAGGAATGCGCTTTCCGCTTCTTCGAGTTTCTCGGCGTTGAGCAGTTCAAAGGCTTGCTTGACGGCCTCGGTCACGGGGGCGGCGATAACGGGCAGTTCCACATCCAGGCGCAAAACCTCGACCAGTTTCGCAGCCGCCTCGTCATAGGGTAAATCGGACACCCGCGCGTAGAGGTCGATCATGTCTCCGCCCTGCGCCCCTTTGCACAGGGTATAACTGCAACGATAGGTCGCGTGGCCCTCGTCGATAATCAACGTCCGAAAAACCGCTTCGCGATGAATCGGACAGAAACATCGGATGACGCCACCGGAGGATTGAAGCGTGTCCCGACGGTAGTTAATCACCGCCAGGACCTTTGAAACAGAGGCCTGCGCCAGAATGGATTTAATTATTTCGGGAGGATAATTGCTCATGGCTCGCACGGTTTTGACAAAAGGTTTAACCAAGTCCCCCAATTCCGCGTCGTTCAAGAATGTCGAAGTATAGGCCCTTCCCCCCAAGCAGGGTCAACCGCATAAAGGGGATGTGCTCGCGTCGGCGTTGGTTGTCGGCCTGATGGCGTGTGGCGCCACTCCCTTGCCCCCTAGAGTTTATATTGGGGGATTTGCAGCCATTCGCCGTCTTTGAGCGCGGACTGATGCGCCACGATGCCCGAAACGGTCATATTCAGAGACCAGGCGACGTCGATCAGCGGCTTGCGCGCCTCAATGAGCGACATAATGAACTCATGGGTCAGATATCCGTGTGAGCCACCGTGTCCGCCCGGGTTGACGCCCGGCGGGAGAGGCGGTTTCCTGGTGTTTGGCAGATTTTGAGCCGGCCCTTCATATTTTTCATAAAAGGTCCCCTTTTCGGCGCGGATGCGTCCCATTTCGCCGCTGAACCCGGGCGTATCCCAGCTCATCGCCATGCGGGCCGTCCCGCCACGGTTCGTGCGGAACAGCCCCACTTCGGTCCCGAAGGGATTGCCGTATCGGTTGCCGCTGGGCTTCAGATGGGCAAGAGGACTGGGGAAACCCATGCACGCGACTTCGGTGAATGAACCGCCTGTGACACCGATGTGATAGGCGGTCGCGTGCGTGGGGTACCACATGGGGGGCAGCCCCACACGCCAGTCCTTGTAAGAGGGGATCGGCTCGGGCATATAGTGATAGTATTCGCCTTCACTGTAAACGATTTCGCCCAGCGCGCCGGCTTCATAGAGAATCCGCATGGCGTACAGGTCATTATGGAAGGCGGATGTTTCGAACATCATATAATGCAATCCGCTGGTTTTGACCGCTTCAAAAAGCCGATCCGCGTCCTCCAACGAATCAAAAACGGCCGGAACGGCGACGGCCACATGCTTGCCGCGCCGGAGGGCCTCCAGGGCGTGACGCCCATGGCTGGGGGCGTCGGTGGCAATGAAAACCGCTTCGATGCGATCGTCTTTGAGCATGGCCTCCAGTGATGGGTATGTGTTTGGACATCGACAGGCCTGAGCCAGTCCCGCGCAGCGCTCCGGAATCAGGTCGCTGACGGCGACCACTTCCACATTCGGGTGATCCTGAAACGAAAAGGCCGCGCCAAACTGGCAATAACCATAGCCAGCGATTCCCACACGGATGCGTCGGTCAGAGGTTGGCTTCCAGACCGTGGACGTGTCTGTGTTACTGTTCGTATCGTCAAAACCTTGAATGGTCTGGACGCCTTCCTGCGGCGCGGGCGCCGTCAGGACCGGATGCCCGGCCGCTGTGATTCCCGCCACCGCTATGCCGGTGTGGTGAAGGAACTGTCGTCTCGTATTCATCGGTCACCTCTCGTTCGAAAATTTGAATTGGCTGTCGGACGGGCGTCGGCGCCGTCACGCTTTTTGCTCGCTGCGCGGCAAAAATCGCGCCGGCGCCTCAGTCGCCTGTTCTCTGACCCAGGGCTCCGCTCCCTATCGGTCGCTCCACCCTGGGCTTGTATATGCCGCCACCTTCGGGGCTTGGCGGATGTTTGGCCCCTGGGACGCGGGCCTTATCGGACAGCGGCGCTGGGCCCAAGGGTGCTTTGCGTCATCTCGCCTTGGCGCCTTGGCGTTTGAAAAAGCAGCCATCGCGCCGCGCCTCGACGCCATTTGCATCATTTGTTGTGTCCACTTTTATGGACATGGGTAACTCGTCTAAAGAGGAATTATGGATTGTCACAAGCCTAAGGCGTTACGGTCAACTGTCCTTCGGCGATTTTGAAGACACGCCCCCCCACATGCACCACGATTTTCTGGCCGTCGCGATGCGCGCGGATACGAATAATCGACGGACGCGCAATTTCATAGCCTTGTTCGACACGCGCGGTCACGGTGTCAGTCCCGAGAAGAATATGTTCGACCAAATACCCGGCCAGGCAGCCACACGCGCTCCCCGTGGCCGGGTCTTCAAGGACTCCGTAGTAATGGTCGAACATGCGCGCATGGATATGATTGCCCGCCTCTTCGGCCTCGGGGGTGAAGAGGAGAAACATCTTCGCTTCACTCCGGGCCGTGGCCTGATGATAACTGTCGAGATGGACGTGACTCTTTTTTATGGCTTCGATCGTGCGCACGGGAACGATGATGAACGGAAGGCCCGTGGACACCGATTGGATCGGCGCGTTGGGGATCAAGTCCTCCCTGGACAGATTGAGCAACGGCGCAATGACGGATGGATCGTAAACCGGACCAAACTGTGGCGGCAACTGGCGCATTTCACCTTCGTCGTTTGCATCAAATGTAACAGGAATGGCGCCGGCTTTGAGGCTTAATTGAATCCGGTCCAGAGGTTCCCGCGCGATTTCCTTTCGGATCAGCCAGGCGGTCCCCAGAGTGGGATGACCGGCAAAAGGAACCTCTCCACCCGGTGTGAAGATCCGCACGCTATACTCCCCGCGTTCGTTGTTCTCCGATTCGATAAACGTCGTTTCTGAAAAATTAAATTCGCGAGCAATCGCCTCCATCTGGTCGGTCGTCAACTGCCCGTAGCTCTCAACGACGGCCAATTGGTTGCCGGCATATTTGCGTTCCGCAAAGACATCCAGAATATGAAATCGCACAGCGCGTCCCTCCCTTCACTCTCGGATGCTGTTTGTTTGTCCTTTGCGGACCGGTCTGTCCAGCAAAAACTTTGGGCATCTTGCGCATTCAGGCATTTTCGGTTCGCATTATGCCGTTGTATTCCTGATTGCCCAGGGATAGCCTTTTCACGTGTTTGGTGTGGAACGATCCTTCCGAGCGCTCATCGGAGGTGGGGTCATGAAAACAATGAAGGGAGAATGGCGATGCGATTTCGTATGACGCTTCTGCTGATGGCATTGATGATTGGGACGATGGGTTCGGGGCGTTCTGTCTATGGGGAGGTGAATCTCTCCGACGGAAAGGCGAAAACATACGACACGCGTAAACCGTGGACGCGTTGGTGGTGGATGGGGAATGCGGTGGATAAGCAGAATATTTCACGCTCCCTCGAAACATTCAAGGCTGCCGGGATCGGCGGTGTGGAACTGACCTTCATTTATGGGGTCAAGGGCCAGGAGGACCGAGACATTGCGTTCCTGTCGGATCAGTGGGCCGAAATGGTTCGCCATACGGTTGAGGAAGGCAAACGCCTGGGGCTGGGAGTGGACATCGCCGTCGGAGCGGGCTGGCGGTTAGGGGGACCAATGGTGGAGGAAGCCGACGGCGATGCTCGGTTGGTGATCACCCAAACGGAATGCGCCGAGGGGAGCGTCTATGACAAAGCGTTCGGCGACCGAGAGCCGCAAGCCTTGATGGCCTTTGGGGACGACGGAAAAAGGATCAATCTTTCCGATCGGATCAGCGATGCGGGACGGATCGCTTGGACGGCTCCGGCCGGAAAGTGGACGGTTTACGAGGTGGGCCAAAAATACTCCGGCGCAAACGTGAAGCGTCCTGCCCCGGGAGGGAGCGGACGTTCCGTCAATCCATATTCCCGAAAGGCCCTGCGGAACGTGTTGGATGTCTATGGAGATGTCTTCGAAGCCTTTGACCCGGGTTCCTTTCGCTCCATGTTCCATGACTCCTATGAATATACGGGCGACTGGTGTGATTCGATGTTTGACGCCTTCGAGAAGAGGCGCGGGTATGATTTGCGCGAGCAACTGCCCGCCTTGACCGGAGTGGGGGAGCCAGACCTCGTGGCCCGCGTCAAATCCGATTATCGGGAGACGGCTTCCGATGTCTTGTTGGATGCTTTCCCCGGATATTTCAGCGAATGGGCCCACGCGCGGGGCGCGTTGTTTCGCAATCAGGCCCATGGTTCCCCGGCCAATCTTCTGGATATGTACGCGGCCTGCGATATTCCCGAAACTGAATTGTTCGGCCGGGGCGAATATAGCCTGTTGGTCAACAAGTTCGCGTCCTCGGCGGCGAACATTATGGGCAAGCCGTTGGTCTCATCCGAGAGTTGCACCTGGTTGGATGAACATTTCAATGTGACGTTGGCGCAGATGAAGTCGGCCCTGGATGACCTGTTTCTTGCCGGAGTTAATCATCACTTTTTTCATGGCACGGTGTATTCGCCCGCAGACGCTCCCTGGCCCGGCTGGTTGTTTTACGCCTCGACACAATACAATCCCAATAATCCGATATGGCGTGACGCGCCGGCCCTGAATCGGTATATCGCCCAGACACAATCCTTTCTTCAAAGTGGACACGCCGATAATGATCTGTTGATCTATTGGCCGGTGTACGATCATTGGCACAACTCCAGAGGGCTGATGCAGAAACTGACCGTCCACGGGGACGATTGGATTCGGAAATTGCCAGTCGGCGATCTGGCCCAGAAACTGTGGGATCGCGGTTATACCTTCGATTTTGTATCGGACCGACAACTCGAGCAGGCGCATGTCGGCAAAGAGAATAGGATTGTGCTGCCGGGTGGACACTATCGGGCGCTGGTGATGCCGCGATGTGAGCGCGCCCCCGTCGCAACAGTGGAAAAGGCTTTTGACCTGATGGGGAACGGCGCCCGGGTGGTCGTTCAGGATCATTGGCCCCAACATGTTCCCGGTTTCGATCCGGACGGCCTCCGAGGCAGAAAAATGCGCTCACTCATCCAGGAAAAGAGCGCCGGACGCGAAGTCGGTCCCGATGTGGAAACGCTTTTGGGAGATACGGTACCGCCCGAGACAATGGGCCACGGAACGGGGCTGAAGTTCCTGCGGCGGAAAGACGGTGGCCAGACGGTCTATTTTATTGTCAACCGTGGCGAAGCCGTAGTGGATGACTGGTTTTCTCTGACGCGGCCCTTTGAGTCGATTGAACTGCATGATCCGGAACGATCCGAATATGGAGAACAAGGGGGGGGGATTGGGCGGGCCGCTTTGCGCCAGACACCAACGGGGGCGCGTCAGTTTCGTTTGAAATTGGAGCCCGGTGAATCGATTGTGGCGGTTTGCTTGCCCAAGAAAAGGACAGACGCGCGCCCTTGGGACTATAACGATCCCATGGGAGACGCCATTGAACTCAAGGGCGTCTGGTCGGTTCAGTTTATCGACGGCGGCCCGGCGTTGCCCGCAGCGTATCGGACGGATACCCTGAAGTCCTGGACGGAGCAGGACGATCCCAAGGCCGAGTCCTTCGCCGGCGCGGCTCGATACCGTCTGGAGTTTGATGCGCCGGCCGTTTCGGCTGACAAATGGATGGTGGATTTGGGACGGGTGTTTGAAAGCGCGCGCGTCTTTTTGAACGGAGTTGAGCAGGGTGTCTTATTTACGTCGCCCTATCGCTTGACCCTTAAGGACCAAACGGTGGGGGCGCCGGCGCTGAAACAGAAGGGTAACGTCCTGGAAATCGAAGTGACCAACGTGGCGGCGAACCGGATTCGCGACCTGGACCGTCGCGGCGTCCAGTGGCGCATCTTCCATGATATCAACTTCGTTAACAAGAACTACAAAGCCTTCGACGCCTCGAAATGGCCGGTGCGCGAAGCCGGCCTGATCGGACCGGTACACTTGATTCCGCTGAAAGCGGTCCAATAAAAAAAAGAGACCGCATGTGGCGAATCCCCTCCGCCTGGAACCTGAAACCCTGGCGGAGGGGAGCATAATAAAAAATGACTGCGAGCCGCTCTCTCTTCTTTCGGTCGCGAAAATGGGGCGCCATCAGGCTCAATGCCCCAAGGCGCCGACGGCGATTCGCCACCGAATTCAAATTGTCGAACGAAAACTTCCGTTCCCCTGCAACTATGCTTCGATGACCTTTAGCGTTTGTTGAACATGCTCAGCCGAACGAGTGAGGGCGGCTTTTTCGTCCTTCGTCAGATCGACTTCGACGATTCGCTCAATTCCGCCGGCGCCGAGGATGACGGGCAGCCCCAGGTAAATATCCCTGAACCCATATTCGCCTTCTAGATAGGCGGCGCAGGGGAGGAGGCGCTTCTGATCCTTCAGAACGGCTTCGGCCATTTCAACCGCTGCGGCCGACGGAGCGTAATAGGCGCTGCCGGTTTTGAGATAATTGACAATTTCAATACCGCCGTCGCGGGTGCGCTGGACAATTTCGGCCAGTCGATCGGGGGCGATGAATTTGGTAATCGGAATACCG
This sequence comes from Candidatus Sumerlaeota bacterium, assembly GCA_017161665.1. Classification (GTDB taxonomy): domain Bacteria; phylum Sumerlaeota; class Sumerlaeia; order JADFCT01; family JADFCT01; genus JADFCT01. Next base: position 2,976 of record JADFCT010000042.1, on the reverse strand, counting down.
GCGACGGTGGTGCAGGACAATAATGGGACCATGGTATCGCCATGACCACCGAGGACCAGGGCCTGAATGTCCTTGACCGACACGCCGATGGCTTCGGCCAGGAACGAGCGATAGCGCGCCGTGTCCAGTACGCCGGCCATACCGATGACCCGTTCGCGAGGGAGACCGCTGGCTTTGAGCGCCACATACGCCATGGCGTCGAGGGGATTGGAGACGACGATCAGGATGGCGTTGGGGGCCACCTGGACGACCTGCTCGGTGACGGACCGGACGATCTGGCTGTTTTTGGTCAGCAGATCATCGCGGCTCATGCCCGGTTTGCGCGCCAGGCCGGCCGTAATAATTACCACATCGGAATCGGCGGCGGGGGCATAGTCGTTCGCGCCGGTGACACGCGCATCCACCCGGGCCACCGGAGTGGCCTCATAGAGATCCAACGATTTTCCTTGAGGGATTCCGTCCATGATGTCGATGACGACAACATCGCCCAACTCTTTGGCAACCAGCCAGTGGGCGCAAGTGGCCCCCACATTTCCCGCGCCGATAACCGTAATTTTGTGACGTTTGGTCATAGTGTGAGAGCCTTTTCAAAACGATCGTTCGAAGTGATTTCCGAGACAGTAAACCGATTCGTGCTGAATTTCAAGCCGAAGCGCAGCCGTGTTTTTTCGACCGTTTATCGTGCGGATTCCAGAAAGCGGTCAATCGTTCGCTTCCAGCCGGCATTCCGACCCGGATCCAGACTGTCCCGTGATAGATCCCATGGACTCCAGTATCGGTCATGGCCCCGCACCGATGGCTGGAACGTAGCCAGAGTCGGCATGAGGGGACAATAATAAGAATTGAAGAAAAACTGGTAGGCTGCCGCTTTCAGGGCGTGGTCACGCATTGATTCGCGTCGCTCAAGGTAGAGTGGGGCGTTGGGAGTCACTGTGGCAAGAAGATTAAAATAGTCATCCCGGTTGCATGGTTCAAATCCAACACCTTTTCCATTATAGGGGGAGCCGGATGCAATTACCACAGGAAATGGCATAAAGGGTATTTCCACGCCGAGCGTGCCATTGTAAACGACCGGACAGTCGATCCATTCTCGGACCAACTGATACGAATTGACTTGTTGGGTTCCATCGATCGGGAGGACGTGCTCCAGTAAACGAAGGCTTGGTACCCATTCCTCAAGTAAGGCAAGGGCGCTTTCATGTTGGTTATGGACTGTTGGCGCCTGTGGGTGTTCGCGGATCACGACCAAAGCGTTGTTTTGTCCAGCCCATTCCACCGTTTTTTTCATCCAGTCGCCCAGTCCACTGAACAAGGTGTCTCGTTCTACAACCGCGCCGTCCCAAGTCAGGTTGGGGAATAAGGCAATCACTCGTTTAAAACGTGTTTTTTTTTGTTTAATGATTTTTGCGATGTGAGCATAGTCCCGATTTCGCTCAGGATCGGGTGGCGCGGATCGCTTGTTTAAGAAATCACGTGTGTGTTGAGCCAGTTCATCGGGAAGGGGATGACTGGCAAACTGTTCCCAGTGGGGCGTCACGTCGGATAGGGCGTAGGGCTTTTCGCCGATATAGAGATGACGAGAGGTGAAACCATTGGGTTGAAAAATAAGATTCGGTATTTTTTGGTCGCTTGCTTTATTGCGCAACACACCAAAAGTGGTATAGATGCCGTCCAGGGTAATGTATAAATGGGTGGAGGGGGTTTGGAAGATCTCATGGGCGACGGTCTCTGATATCATTTCATTTTTAATGGATAGCGCGCCGTATTCCAAATGGTCCTGATTCTCTAAATCCAGATCTCGGCCACCATGAAAGCGGCGGTGGCTGGAGAGAAAGACATCGGAGAAATGTCCCTGACGGGCTTGGCCCAGTCGCCAGGCGTGTTCGGCGGGATCAAGCGGTCGGCGGCTCAGAATATCGGAATAGAAGACATACTCGCAAGCGCTCTGGTTCGAGGCCCAACGCCCCAGGTGTTTTTCGATCCATCCGCGCATGGCGGGGGGGGGATGGATGCGGGCGACATCGCCAAGGTGAAGCGTGGCTGCTTGTTGACGGAATCGGACTAGTTGGTCGTCCCTCTGAGCGCCCGCACGCCACATGTCCCAATGTCCCATTTGGCCGTCGTCGATGAGTACACGTGTTCGATACCCCTTTTGAGCGAAAAAACGGGAAAGTGTCATTGCAAAGGTGGGAAAAAAACGGTCCAACCGTACCAGGCCAATGACGATCGTTTTACTTGTAGTCGAGGAGGGCGTGGCTGTTTGTTCCAGGATACTCTGAAGTTGGTGAATGCGACGTTCCTGTTCCCGCACATTTTGGTGCGTGGCCCAATGAGCGCAAAGCCGCTCAGGTATCCTAAGGATTTGCTGGGCAGCGCGTTTTATCATCGAAGCGGTTCCGAAGCAGCATGTGAAGATTGATCATGTCGTTCGGCAACAAACCGCTGGATGTGTTCCAGCATACGGGCTCCAACCTGTCCATCCGGCTTGTAGAAGTATTGTTCTCGGAACGCCTGGCGTTTTGTTTTCATTTCCTGACTGATTTTTCGGGATTCGGGATTCTCGATCAGTTCAATCAAGTGATTTTCGAAGGCCTCGGCGGATTGGGGAACCTCGACTCCGCCCGACTGGGGGATGGGGAGCAACTGATCTACAATTTCATCATGGAACTCTCCCCAGCCACCATAAATGATGGGAATATCCATGAACATCGACTCAATGACTGCCGTGGATTGCAATCCAATAACGATGTCCGCATTAGCAATCAGTTCGATGGCTTGTCCGGTTTCTCCTATTGTGATAAGGTTGTCCGTTTGAGGCGCCAAACGGCGCCAATTGTCCTCGCTGATCATATCAAAGGCATGTCCGGTTTTGACAACCACTTGGATGCGATCCTTATAGCGGTTGGCCAGATTTCCGAGAATCTGACAATGCGCCTCTTGGAGGTACGACCAGTCTCGTGACTCATTCGGGAAAAA
>JADFCT010000431.1 GCA_017161665.1 Candidatus Sumerlaeota bacterium | reverse complement strand
ATAAAGAATACCATTCATACCTCCCGTCATCAGCGCAACGAGCGCAATTGGGTTCCTTTGCCGACTTCGAGGAAGTCGAATTCCAGACAGGTGGCGCGATAGGTCCCCGGCCCCTGTGTCCCCAGGGCGTTGCGCTGGCCGTCCATATAGACGCGCACGGCCTGTGTGGTCACGGGCGTCTTCAGATAATGGATCGCATGATTCGATGTATTGTTTTCCACGCGCGAGTCCGGCACATCCACCCATTCCCCGGCGTCGTTCTGATATTGAAAGAGATAGGCCGTGGGGGTGTATTGCCGCGCGGGATTGACGCCCGGTTTCGCTTCGATCTGGATTTCGGGATCTTTGTAGTAGCCGAACCAGGCTTGAAGGGCCGCGATCTGGATGGGTTTTTTGAACTGAAGCCCGAACCAGGCCCAATGCGATTTATTGGGCGTGCCGTTGTCCAGGATTGTCCGCGCCGCGCCGTTGCCGCTGTTCCCCCCCAGGGAGTCGTCGTAGATCGCGTCGATCATATGGATGCGACCGATTTCGCTCCCCGCAATCGGCGTGGCCGAACGGGTCAGCGGCTCGACTTTGATGGGATTGTGGATGTAGCCCCAGATGGTTGTGGAGGGATCGCCGGGGAAAAAGGCCAGTTTCTCAAACTGGCTGCCCTTGCGACCGAAATACCCCGGCCCCCATTTGTTCTGATAGGCGTAGTAGTTCATGTTCGGCTGGATCGTTTTCTGTTCTTCAATATAGTCCAGCATCTGCTTTTCCGAAGTCATGCTGGGCATCTTCAGCCCTCCGGCGTCCAGGCCGTGCTGGACATCGGGACGAATGCCGCCGCCGGAGCCGGACATGATGGAGGCGATGGGCTTGCCGGCCTGGGCGGTCTGGGTGCGGATAAAGTCCGCATTGTACCAGTAGGCGAAAAAGACGGATTCGGCGGGCAGGTTCTGATTGACCCACTCCAGGGCGCGCCGCTCCGATGGTTTGATAGACGGTGTCCAGGCGCCCCGATAGCGGGCGTTATAGCCGATCGATATCAACTGGGCTGACAGGACGGCGCCGACGAGTACATACAACCCCGTCCGCGCCAGATTCCGGAACAGACCGATGGCCTTCCACTCGGCGGCGGCCAGGGCCGCATCGTCGAGGGGCGGGGACGACGCGCTCGCTTCGGTTGTCCCGGAGGTGTTTTCGCGGTTCGCCGACCGGCTGCCACGGCCGCGTTTTTTGTTTTTTTGTCGCCTGGAGTTCCCTGCATCGGCATGGGTCTCCGCTTCCCTCGTCTCAGGCTTGCCCGGTTGCAACACCATGGCTGCAATGCCGGTTCCCAGCACCAGGATGCCTTCGATGACGAAATCAATCACCATGGAGCCGGCCAGCCCCACGCTGACCGCGACGGCGTAAGCGGGGATCAACACCTGACGATACGGTTTGCTTTGAAAGGTCGGCAGGTCATTTGCGAGGAGCCATTCGATGTAGGCGAACTGAATCAGGGGAATCAGGGCGAAACACAGCAGAAAGATCTTGGCGTCGAACCAGTCGCGGCGCGGCTCACCGCCCATAACCCAGAGGGGGCGGGACAGGGATTGCAAACTCCACGGTCGCTTCGGATCGGGATCACGATACCAGGCCCATCCGGCCGGAACCAGCATCAGGAACACCAGCCCCAGGAAGCCATAGTACATCTTGGGATAGGTGATATAGCCATCAATCCGTTCGGCATTGTAACTCAAGGCCTGTTTGCCGTCGAAGCTGCCGAGCCATTTAGCCATCCATAACCCGAAGGCGCCGTTCTCTGCGGTAAACTCTTTTTCCCGACGGGCCAGGTAGTTCGGGTCCTTCTTAATGTCCGCCGCTTCGTCCCGCAGGTGATCGGCATACGTCTTGATCATGGCCGATTGGGTGGGGCCGCTGTGTGATGAAGCCCCTTTCCGGAGCGGAATTGTGGCATAGGTGAAATTCCACATGACCATATAGAGTAGAAAGATCGTTACGGCGATCACGAGCCCGCCGAAGGCCCTCATCCATTGATCGGCCCAGATCCGATAGGGCCCGGACGTCATGAAGGAGCGAATGGCCCGCGCGATTCGCCCGGTGGTCGGGGCGGATTCATCGCTTACCGGTTTCTCAGTCTCCTTCGATTTCAGAAAGGCGTCCACCCTAGCCGGAGCAAACAGCCGGAGGACCTCGGCCGGCACAAAGGCGATCACGGCGCCGATCCAGGTGAGCAGGATTTCCTTTCCCGACCAAGGGGCGTTTTTGTCACCCTGCATCCCAAAGCGCCAGACCGCCCCACCCAGGTCCCACGTGAGCCTCCGGACGATCTGATACAGGCTGTAGGGGACCAGGAACATGACGATCAGCCACATGGGGATCATGTTGGCCAGCGCCATCCCCAGAAAGAGGAGGCCATACAGCACGCCCGCGCTGACGGAGTTATATCGGAAGGCCCAGATCAACATCAGGATGGCCGGGGCCATGATGGGCAGAGACCAGGCCTCGCTGAAGCCCATATTGGTCCGGCTCGTGTGGACGACCATGGCGCTGAGAACGGCCGCGGCGATGAGCCCCGCCAGCCGCCGCGGACGCCCCGGCAGGAGATAGGCCGTCAACAGATACAGGGCCAGGGCCGACAAGCCACCCAGGAAGCAGGACAGATATTTCCAGACCGTCCAGGAATCGCATCCCGATCCCAGGCTGATGATGGCGGCGAGCATATAGGTTCCCTGCGCCTCATAGATCGGCGCCGGGCCCACCAGCCAGGCCTCGGAGCGGGCGATGTGCCCCGTCTGACAAATCCATTCCGTGCGCGGATAATGCCGATAGGGATCCGAATCGCTCAGGTAGTCGGGGTGATACAGCGTCTGTTTGACGCGCACATAAGAAAAACACAGAAACAGGATAAACATCACCAGCAGAATCAACCAGTGTCGGTGATGCCACCGCCCCTTCCAGTCCATCCCGCTCCGCAGCATCTGGCGCCAGCCGACGCCACCCACGGTCAGGATGACCAAATAGAAGGTCCATCCCGTAATGGGCACGCGGAAC
>JADFCT010000430.1 GCA_017161665.1 Candidatus Sumerlaeota bacterium | reverse complement strand
CACCCTGGGCTATTATGTGCCGCCACCTTCGGGGCTTGGCGGATGTTTGGACCCTGGGGCGCGGGCCTGTTCGGACAGCGGCGCCGCGCCCCACAGTTCTTCGCGCCTTGGCGTTTCCAATGAATCTATCGTGCGCGCCCCAGTGTGCTTTGCGTCGTTGCGCCTTCGGGGCTTGGCGGATGTTTGGCTCCGGGCTCGCGGACCTGATAAGACTGTGGCGCCACGCCCCACAGTTCTTCGCGCCTTTGCGTTTGAAATGAAGCCTTCGCGCTGGACCTCGGCGTCATTTTCATCATTCGTTGTGTCCATTGATATGGACATAGATAACTTTGATAGATCTTGAAGGATTGTCATGGCATCGATCATTCCCAACACATTTATTCAAAGCCTTGCCGAACGGTGTCGGCAAAATCGGACAGGCGAGAAATGGCTCCTGGCCCCGTCGCTGCGTGTGGGGCGGCAGTGGCTGGATACCGTGGTCTTGACGGGTCAGCCGGTTTTGAACGTCCATGTCAAAACGCTGGGGGGGCTGGCGTTACAACTGGCACGGCCGGAAGTGGCCCGGCGGGGATTGACGCTTCTGCGGGGCATGGGACCGGAGATCATCATCGACCGCATCTGGTCCGGCCTTCATTCACCCGGAGCCGGATACTTGTTCAGTCTGCCGCCGTCGCCGTCCCTGTCCGCCGCCATTACGCGTGCCGTGACGGACTTGCGCCGAGCGGGCCTGAGCCGAAAAGACTTGGAATCGGCCGACCTGGAAACACCGGTGAAGCGTCGCGAACTCCTGATCGTTCTGGATCAGTACGAGCAGGTTCTGCAACAACGCGGCTATGTGGACGAGGCGGATATTGTGCGGTTGGCCATGGCGTTTCTCCATGACCAGTCCGGGGGAGGCGTTGACCGCCCGGTCGAGTGGCTGATTCCGGAGGATCTGGAGCCGACGCCCTTGCAGGCGCGACTCATCGAATTGGTCCCGCCGGACCGTCGAGTGGTCCTGGCGATTGACCGGCCCGCGACTCCAGAGTCCCCGTCGCCCTCCGGTCCGTTGACGGGGCGGGAGCGGTTGCGATGGATTCAGAATCCGGCCGAGGCGCCTGAATCGGACGGGGAGGACGATTCCGTACGATTGTTCGATGCGGTGGGCGAAATCAACGAAGCCCGTGAAGTCTTCCGGCGGATTCAGGCCGAGGGGCTGCCTCTGGACCAGGTGGAAATCCTGTACACGGACCCGCAAACCTATTTGCCCTTGCTCTACGAAATCGCCGCTCGCCGGGCGATTGACGCCCGCGAGGGTCAGAGCGCGCCGTTGCGCCTGACTTGGGCCGACGGCATCCCCTGTCGCTATTCCCGGCCCGGACGGGCCCTGACGGTCTGGTTGCGGTGGGCGCGGGAGGGTTGTCCCGAAACGCTGGCGGTCGCCTTGATCGCCGACGGCCTGGTGGAGGTGGGCGCCGATGGGGACGACGCGATCCCCTTTGCCACGCTGGCGGAAATACTGGGCGCCCTGGGAATCGGTCGTGGTCGGGGGCGATATGACCGCTGTCTGGAGCGGGCCATGGAGCGGTTGAGTCGGTCCGTCGATCCGTCGGAGGACGCGGACGAGGACACGGCTGCCGTCGGGGATGCGGAATCGGATCGGCGGCGGCTGGCGGCGTTGCAGGTCTTGCGCGGTTGGTTTGCCGAATTGCTTGCCATCACGCCGGATCGTGGGACAAAGCCGCTGGACCTTCTGGAAATGGCCGAGGCCTTTCTGAACCGCTTCGTCCGGCGGGCCGATGAACTCGATAACTATGCGCGGGAGCGTCTGGTTCTGGAAATTGACACCATTCGGCAATGGATGGCCCCGGACGAAACGGACGCCAGCCTGGATATTCGCGACTGGCTGTCGCAATTGCCCCGACGGATCAACGTGTTGGGGCGGGCGCCTCAGCCGGGCCACGCCCATGTGGCCTCTCTGGACGCGGGGGGGCATTCGGGGCGGCCCTGGACCTTTATTCTGGGGCTGGATGACAGCCGTTTTCCCGGCGGGGCGCGACAGGATCCGATTCTGCTGGATACCGAACGCCATCGCATCTCCAAGGCCCTGGATACGGGCGCGGACGCCGTGGGGCGCCGTCTCCAGGCGATGGCCCGTCTCCTGGCGCGGTTACGCGGCGTCGTGACCTTGAGTTATTCGAGTCGGTCGATTGCCGACGATCGCGAACAATTTCCGTCCGCCTTATTTATTAACGCCTTTCGTCTGATTTCCGGCCGTCGCGACGCGGATCAGTCCCATTTGCGCCAGTGGTTGCCGACCACCGCTTCCTTTGCGCCCGATCATCCCGACAAGGCGCTGAACACGGGCGAATGGATTCTGGCCCGCGGACTGGCCAGCGAGCCGCCGGCGGATTTGAGCGCTATCATTGCGGCCCGCTATCCCCACCTGGTCCAAGGCGCCCGGGCAGAGGCCGCTCGCGACTCAGAGGCCTTTACGGTCTATGACGGCTGGGTTCCCGAAGCCGGCGCGCTCCTGGATCCCACCGCCCCTCAGGCGCCGCCTGTTTCCGGCAGCGGTCTGGAAGACCTGGCCGCCTGTCCCCTGCGATTTTTCTTCCAGCGGGGCCTGGAAATCCAGCCGCCTCGGGAGCGAATCCTGGACCCTCGGCACTGGCTGGAGCCGGGCGAATTCGGGGCTCTGATCCATGAAATTTTCCGGGATTTTATTCAGTCCATGATGGACGCGGACCTCTGGCCGGTTCAGGTCGAGCGGGACACCGCGCGCATGGGGGCGATTCGCGATGGGGCCATTGAGCGCATCCGCCAGCGCATTCCGCCGCCCAATGAAGCGACCTTTGCGGTCCGCCGCCGGGAAATCGAGCAGATTACCCATATCTTCCTCGTCGAAGAGGAGCGCTATCAAACTCAGACCGGCGCGCGTCCGGCCTTCGTGGAAGCCTCCCTGGGGTTGGATCCCGCCGCCGTCGCCCGACTGGATGACGATCTGGGCGCGTCCGTCCACCGAACGGCGCTGGATACGCCCCAACCGGTTCCCGTCCATCTGGGCGAGGATCTCATCAT
>JADFCT010000429.1 GCA_017161665.1 Candidatus Sumerlaeota bacterium | reverse complement strand
GGGCCTTGGCGTATTAAAGGAAACCATCGCGCCGCGCCACGGCGTGCTTTGCGTCGTTGGGTTCTGGCATTTTAAACGAAACCATCGCGCCGCGCCACGGGGGGCTTTGCGTCGTTGGGGCTTGGCGTTCTAAACGAAACCATCGCGCCGCGCCACGGCGTGCTTTGCGTCGTTGGGCCTTGGCATTTTAAACGAAGCCATCGCGCCGCGCCACGGGGTTCTTTGCGTCGTTGGGCCTTGGCGATCCGCGCAACCATCTTCTTTTCCTTATATTCTTCATGGTTCAAAAAAAATGACGGAAGCCATGTGGTTACGTAACTTATAGATATGCTCTAAAAATGATTCCATCGCGCCACGAGGTCATTTTCATCATTTGCTGTGTCCCGTTTTATGAACATGGGCCACTCAGGCAGCAATGGAGACTCTCTGTCATCTTGTCACTTCATGAACCGATTTCATTGATCCGTCATCGAAGTTTTCGGTCCTTTAATGGATAAAACCGCGGCGGGATTGCCTTGCGGGGGCGGCGGCGGCGCCACACAATGGGCGGGTTGGAATTGAAAAGGAGGCTGACCCATGCTTGCGGTTCATGTGTTGGTTCATGTCAAGGCCGATCAGGTGGAGGCGTTCAAGGCCGCGTCCCTGGACAATGCGCGTCACAGCATTCAAGAGCCGGGAATCGCCCGGTTTGATGTCATCCAGCAGATCGACGATCCCACCCGGTTTTGCCTGGTGGAGGTCTATCGAACGGAGGCGGATCCGGCCCGCCACAAGGAAACCGAGCACTATCGGCGCTGGCGCGATACGGTGGCCGACATGATGGCCGAGCCGCGCTCGGCGGTCAAATACACCAACGTCTTTCCCGATGAAACGGGATGGGACATGCCCTGACGCCCATGCGACTCTTTGCTTCGGGTTGGAGCGAAGGCTTCGATGGCCCCGGCCGGCGATGGATTCTGTATTTAAAGGGCTGTGACCTGCGCTGCCGGTGGTGCGCCAACCCCGAAGGCCTGGCCTACGGGCCGGAAATGCTGTTCTATCCCACCCGTGGTGAGCGTCCCGACCGGGCCTGTCCCTTCGGGGCCGTGCGCTCCATAGAGCCAAGCGAAGCGGCTTGGGAACTGGATCGGGCCCAATGCGCCCAATGCGACGACCGCCCCTGTGTGACGGTTTGGCGTCATCCGTCCTTTGAGTGGACGGAAACGGTAATGACCCCGGAGGAAATCGTCCGGAAAGCCCGGGCGGTACGCCCGTTGTTCGGGCGTGAGGGGGGCGTCACTTTTGGTGGCGGCGAGGCGACGCTTCAGATAGAGGAACTCCTGGAAGCGTTGGACGGCTTGCGCCGCGCCGGGATCCATACAGCCGTGGAAACCAACGCTTTTTCAAGGAATTTTGAGCGTTTGATTGGAGAAGTGGATTTACTGATCGGTGATCTGAAGTGCGTGGACCCCATCCGTCACCAGCAATGGACGGGGGTGGCCAATGGCGATATTCTGTCCCATCTCCGCCGGGGGATCGAAACCCAAGCCGATTTCTGGCTTCGAATCCCGCTGATTCCGGGTTTGAATGACGATGAGGCGGAAATGAAAGGGATTGCGGACTGGATGGGGGATCGGGTGGCTGCCCGGCGCGTCATGAACCCGGGCTGGCCGGCTATTCGGATCGAAATCCTCCGTCTGCACCACCTGGGCGCCCCCAAATACGAGGCCCTGGGCCTGCCATATCCCATGCGCGCCGCCCCCCTTCCCGATCCGGCCGCCGCCCGGGCCCTTCAGGAGCGCCTGGTCGGCCAGGGTTTGAAGGCGTGGATTGTATGACAGGATGAGCAGGATAAACAGGATTTTGTGTTTTTTGCGATGTTGTCGCAAAAAAAACATCCGGTTCATCCTGTAAATTCTGTCCTCAAGATGAAAAAATTTAAATGGATCAAATACCCTTAAAATTGACTTGACACCGGTCGAAAAAAGGTCCTATACTCAGTGTGCGTATGAAGGGGGGGATTATTCCAGTTCCGCCCGGAAACGCAATTTTATCCCTGGAGGGGGGTGACGATTATGAAAAAAGGGTTTACACTCATCGAGTTGCTGATCGTTATCGCGATTATCGCCATTCTGGCGGCCATCGCGGTGCCGAACTTCCTGGAGGCTCAGGTGCGCGCCAAAGTATCACGTGTTAAAGCCGACCAGCGGTCGCTGGCCACAGGCTTGGAATCGTACTACATCGACAATAACAGTTATCCTGCTTGGAGCTGTGGTGGAACAGGTTGCGCCCCTGAACTGAACTGGATTTCCAACAGCGGTTCGATTGGCCATGCGAACGGCTTCGCCGGTAAAACGGTTGGCGCCACGAAGATTCACTCGTTCCGCGTGCGGACATCGTTGCCGCACCAGAACAAAAGCCAGCAGTTCTTTATGCTGACGACTCCGGTCTCCTTCGTCAACACGTTCTTTACGGACCCGTTCGCCAACACGCGTGCCGCCTCTTACGGCTACTTCGCGGACAAGAAGGGCTACATTCTGTACTCCTTCGGTCCTGACAGCGACGAAGGCGAAGAGTTCCCCGGCGACATCGACCCGAACGTCGAAAAAGACACGGTTTACAACTCGGCGGTCGCTCAGCCCTGCCTGGTGCTTCTGGTTGGCTCGGGCAAGAGTTTCTCGGGTGGTTACGGCAGTGGCGCGTTCACCTATGACGCCAGCAATGGCTCCGGCTCGGAAGGTGACGTGTATCGCACGAAACAGTAACACATTTGTTGTCACAAATGGAGAGGACCGAAGCCCGCAAGGACTTCGGTCCTTTTTCGTTTTGTGAGCGTTTTATCAAATGACGTAGCCGCATGGCTATGGGCCTCTTGCCCATGGATTTGTCCCGGGCAGGCCGTCGGCGCCGTCACGTTTTTTGCGCGCTGCGCGGCAAAAAACGCGCCGGCGCCTCAATTACTTTCCCGCTAACCCAGGGCTCCGCTCCCTATCGGTCGCTCCACCCTGGGCTTGTATATGTCGCCGCCTTCGGGGCTGGGCGGATGGTTGGCCTCTGGGGCGCGGGCCTGATATTGTAGCG
>JADFCT010000428.1 GCA_017161665.1 Candidatus Sumerlaeota bacterium | reverse complement strand
GGAGCGACTGGGGCAAGCGCCGACCTTTACGACGGAGCCGCCGCTGATGGGGATGTTGCGCATCCGCATTGACGGCGTCTGGACCGAATCCATCGTCGCCTGTGATAAAAAGATCAACGACAAATGGCGCATCTATGTGGATCGCAATCACAACGGCGACCTGACCGACGACCCCATCTATGAAGAAGGCGTGGACTTTCTCCCCGGCAAAGTCTTCCCGGTGGGACTGGGACGCTTTGACAAAATGCTCTGGTTCCGCCGCCCGGTTCAGACGGTTCCGGCGCCCCCGGCCATGACGACGACCCATACCGTCGTCGTTGAGGATCGGCTGGAGTACTTCAACCGCCTTTATCTGGCCGGGCCCGTTGAATTGCCCGCGACGCTCGCCGGCGCCGAGTCAACAAAGCGAATGCTGCTCTTGCTGGACAGTGACGCGGATGGCGACTTTTTGGATGAAGAAGGGCGCATCGGAATCTGGGCGCGACCGGCCGAGGAGGGAGGGATTATGGATCTGACGGGAATGGCCCCCATCAATAATCAACGCGCCACCTATCTGGGGCGGCAATGGACGATAACGCGTGTTCAGCCGGCGGGCTATCGCGCCCAGCCGCTCCCGGCGACCGCCGCCCCCATTCGGCCCATACAGGTCGGCGACCCATTGCCGAAGATCCAGGCGCGAACCCTTCGAGGAAAGACCATTGGGACGGAACCGCCCGAGGGAGGCTATCTATTGATTTATACCACGGCCGCCTGGCTGGAAGGCGCCGACGGAGCCGCCTGTCGCGCCCTGAAGGCGCTGTATTCCCGATTCCGGCGCCGAGGCCTCGCCGTGATGGGGGTTTCAGTGGATTTCCGTTCCACTCACGCCCGCCAGATCATGGATCAGTGGCGCCAGCCCTGGGATGTGATCTACAACGGACCAGACTTCACCGAAGGCCCCCTGGCCCAACTGGGCATCACAAATGTTCCGGAAAGTCTGTTGATCGATCCGGCCGGTTACGTCATCCATATTGGCCGGGATTTCGATGAAATCGCCGATTTTCTGGAAAAGACCCTGCCCTCCGAATCCTGAGTCCGGCCAAGCGTCGCATGGACCCCTGAATTGACGGGCTATCAGAGCCTTGATTTCATTGATCGTTATCCATGAGCGTCCGACGGCGCTCACAACAGATGATGAAAATGGCTTCGAGGCTTGGCCCGGTGGAATCTTTTTAGAGTGTTTCTTTAGTTATGTAACCACATGGCTTCCGTCATCATTTTTTTGAACCATGAAGAATAGAAGGCAAAGAAGATGGTTGCGCTACTCGCCAAAGCGCGATGACGTAAAGCACGCTTGGGGACGCGGCGCGATGACTTTTTTTCAAACGCCAAGACGCAGAGGCGCGACGACGCAAAGAACTGTAGGGCGCGGCGCCGCTACAATATAAGGCCCGCGCCCCAGAAGCCAAACATCAGCCAAGCCCCGAAGGTGGCGACATATACGAGCCCAGGGTGGAGCGACCGATAGGGAGCGGAGCCCTGGGTCAGAGAACAAACGACTGAGGCGCCGACGGCGATCCGTCAGCGAATTCAAATTGGGCCGGTGATTCGGTGGGGCCCAGTCTCGATGGACGGGGCAGACGCGCACGGTGTAGAGAACGTGACGGCGCCGACGGCCTGCCCGTCAGCGAAAGCAAAATCTTCTTTTCCTTCGATTCTTCATGGTTCAAAAAACGATGACCGAAGCCATGCGGTTACGTCACTTGATGAAATGCTCTAGTCCCGCGTGGATTTGTCCGCCGCCGCCGGCCTTTCTTTTTCCCATTGCGTCAAAACCGATCGCCATTTGCCCTGAGCGGCTCCGGCCAGTTCCAGGAACGAATAAACGTCCCGCCCCCCGTTGGCCAGCACGCGCTGGGCGCGGGCGTTGTCCACGCTGCCGGGCGTAAGGCGGACATTGGCCAGCCGGCCCACTCGGGCGCTGAGGCGTTTGAGGCGGCGCCGAACATCGGCCGGCTCGGGCGGCGGCCCCACCTGATCCAACGGCGTTCCGGGATGGGGAACATAGACCCCACAATTGACCGAAATCGATCCAATGACGCCCCGGGGACGCGAGGCGTTCACAAAGGCCTCGCGAAACCGCTCCAGGTATCCCGCGATTTCCAGGGCCTCTTCCTCGGTCTCTGTGGGCGTCCCGATCATGAAATAGAGTTTCACATCCCGCATCCCCAGGGACACGGAGCGTTCCATTACCTCAATCATCCGCTCTTCGGCGATCCGTTTGCCCAACAGTTTTTTCAGCCGCGGGGCCGCCGTTTCCGGGGCCAGGGTGATCGACCGCTGTCCCGACCGCGCCAGCGTTCGCAACATCCCTTCCGTCACGTCTTCAGCGCGGAGAGACGAAAAGGAAATGCGCAGATCCGCGCGGTCACACCAGGCGCAAATGGCGTCGATTGCCGGATGCGCGCCCACCGCGGCGGCGACCAGGCCGAAGGCGTCGCCATAGCGTCTTCTCGACTTGATGATGCGGATCACCGCCTCGGCCGAACGAAGGGCGTAGGGTTTGATGTGATGGCCCGCCCAGCAAAAGGTGCAGTGATGGGGGCATCCTCGGGACAATTCCACCAGACATTTATCGGCAAATTCGGTCTGACTCGAGAGGATGGGTGAATAAATATCCACACGGTCCAAGTCCGTCCAGCCGTTCGGCCGTGGCGGCGCGATGCGCGGCGTGAGGCGGGGGTCAAGCGCTGACGCGACCGGCGCCCGCCCCTCGCGCCCCTCCCCGACGGGCACGCCGAAATCCACACCGGCGGCCCATTGCGCCCCTGCGGTGATTTCCACGCCGGGCAGTTCGATCAGTTCTTCATATAAACGGGCGCGATCACGCGCCACCGTCGAATGCCAACGCGCGCAAGCGTCCAGAAACCGATCCCAGACGCCTTCGGCCGAACCGTGGACAAAGGCATCGCACACATCATAGATGGGCAGTCGGTTCATCCAGACCGCCGGGCCTCCCGCCACGATCAGCGGCCCGGCGCCCGCGCGCGCGCGGGCCAGCGGATTCAGCCCCGCCCGCGCCAGC
>JADFCT010000427.1 GCA_017161665.1 Candidatus Sumerlaeota bacterium | reverse complement strand
CGTGATCCTTCGTGGGATTCTTGGACGGTGGTTTATTGGAGATTTCTTTTTTTCGGCAGCCGCAGGCCCACGGAAATATAAGAATCTCCTCCGGGCGCAGGTCTCATTCAAGGGAGGGGCGGCGCCTAAGAGCCCTGGGTACGAAACAGCCCCACAAGGCGCCGGCGCCGACACCAGCGCCCGACTCAGATCTTCCGCTTTTACGGATTGCCTGAGGTGAAGAAAAAAAGGCATATTCAGGTAGCAATCGGTTCAGCATCATTCTATATGGAAATACCATTTTGATACAGAAATTCTTTACGCAGAAAAGTCGGAGAAGCACATGGTTGTGAATATGAAGGAACGGGAAGCGCATCTCAATGCCATTTCGCTTTCAACCTGGGCGGCCATCATCATGATGGATCCAGATGGAATGATTACATTCTGGAACGAGGCGGCCGAGCGTATTTTCGGTTATGAAGCGAAAGAGGCGCTCGGCAAGAACCTGCACTCGCTGGTGGCGCCCGAACGATTCCATGCAGCCCACCATGAGGCTTTTGCCGTGTTTCAGTATTCCGGGGCCGGCGCGGCGATAGGGAAAACGATCGAATTGCAAGGACTTCACAAAGACGGACACGAAATCGAAGTGGAACTGTCGCTGTCGGCGTTCGAATTGGCCGATGGTTGGCACGCCGTGGGGATCCTGCGCGACATCACCCATCGCCGGTTGTCGGAAGAGGCCATCCGCGAAAGCTACGAACGCCTCGATCAATTGGCCGAACACACGCGGACCATGGCCTGGGAAGTGAACACGGAGGGGCTGTATACGTATGTCAGTTCCATGGCGAAGACATTGACAGGGTACGAGCCGGAGGAGTTGACCGGGAAGAAACACTTCTATGATCTTTGCCCCGAAGATGAGCGCGAAGCGCTCAAGCGAAACACGTTCGAGGGCTTCCGCCGCCGCGCGGTCCTCAGGGATTTTGAAAATCAGGTCCAGAAAGCGGACGGGGAAATCATCTGGGTCAGCACGAATGGCTTTCCGGTTCTGAATGCCGAGGGGGAACTGACCGGGTATCGGGGAAGCGATACGGACATTACGGATCGCAAGAAATTCGAGATGGAATTGAAGCGCGCCCATGAGCAAACCCGGTTTATTATGGATTCCATCCAGGCGGGTATTATCCTCGTGCGCTGTTCGGATCGGATCATTATCCAGGCCAACGCCGCCGCGAATCACATGATCGGCGCCGAAGAGAATTTTCTCGTTGGCAGGGTATGTAATGAGCATATCTGTCCCGCCGCAGAGGACGAATGCCCGGTTCTGGATTTAAATCAACACGTCGATAATTCCGAGCGGACGATCGTCCGTCTGGACGGATCCCGCATTCCTGTCCTGAAGACGGTCAACCGGATTGAAATGGGCGGCGAGGCGTTCCTCCTGGAGAGTTTTGTGGATATCAGCGACCTGCGTGAAACCCGGGCGGCGCTGGAGCGGGAGCGACACGAATCGGAGCATGAACGGGCCAACCTGCAAGCCATTTTCGACGCGGCCCAGGTCGGCATGATGTTGATTGATGAAAAAACGCAGATCCG
The DNA here is from genome assembly GCA_017161665.1 of Candidatus Sumerlaeota bacterium. Taxonomy (GTDB): domain Bacteria; phylum Sumerlaeota; class Sumerlaeia; order JADFCT01; family JADFCT01; genus JADFCT01. Next base: position 1,492 of record JADFCT010000427.1, on the reverse strand, counting down.
GCGGGTCAATGACGTCGTGACACACATGGTGGATCGGGATATTGCCAATCTGATCAACCAGCAGCCCGGAGACGCGTTGGGGTGTATCCATGCCCAAAGTGCCGAAGCGGGGTGCGGCCATGGCGACGTCTGTCCAAAATGTCCCATCCGCAACGCCTTTGAGAGGTCTCTGGAAACAGGCGAAGCAATTCGCGGGGCCGAAACCGCGCAAACGCTGATGGTCGACGGTCTGCCGCGGGAGTTCCATTTCTCCCTCAATGTGTCGCCCCTTCTGATCAATGACGCCAAGCATGTGTTGCTGTCGATCTCGGATATAACGGAACGCAAAAAGGCGGAGTTGGATCTGGCCGAATCAAAGAAGGAACTGGAGGAAACTAATCGCGCTCTGGAAGCGTCCATTCTCCGCGCCAATGAAATGGCCCGTGAGGCCGAATGCGCCAGCCTGGCGAAAAGTCAGTTCCTCGCCAACATGAGCCATGAAATCCGCACGCCCATGAACGGCGTGATTGGGATGACCGGTTTGTTGCTCGATACCGAGCTGACGGAAGAACAACGACATTTCACGGAGATTATTCAGACGAGTGGGAACGCGCTTCTCGATCTGATCAACGACATTCTGGACTTCTCGAAAATAGAAGCGGACCGACTGGAACTTGAAACGCTGGACTTCGACCTGCGCGCATCCATGGAGGAATGCGCGGAGCTGCTCGCCATCCGCGCGCAGACAAAGGGCCTGGAATTTGTGTGCGCCGTGGATCCCGAAACACCGACCCTGCTCAAGGGCGATCCCGGACGGGTCCGGCAAGTCCTGATCAATCTGACCGGCAACGCGATCAAATTCACGTCCCAAGGCGAGGTCGCCATTCGGGTGTCGGTCGTCGCGGAAGATGAAGCGTCGGCCACCGTGCGCTTTATGGTTCGCGACACAGGGATTGGGATCCCCGCCGATAAAATCCATTTACTGTTCACGGCTTTTCAGCAGGTGGATGCTTCGACCACGCGACAATTCGGCGGAACCGGACTGGGCCTGGCGATCTCGAAGCGACTGGTGGAAATGATGGGCGGCGAAGTGGGCGTGGAAAGTGAGGTCGGGAAAGGCACGACGTTCTGGTTCACCGCCGTCTTCTCGAAGCAGGATAGCAAACGAGCCCAACCGCTCGCGCGTCTGGCTTCCCTGCAAGATGTCCACATCTTGATCGTTGATGACAACGCCACCAATCGCGAAGTTTTGCGACTCATGTTGCGGAACTGGGGAGTTCGCTATGAAGAAGCGGCCTCGGGAGACGAAGCGTTGCAAACCCTGTTGGCGGCCGCCGCCGGAGACGATCCCTTCCAGCTGGCCGTACTGGATATGCAGATGCCCGGCATGAATGGCGAAAAACTGGGACGGACCATTCGCAGCCTGCCGGCCTTGAGCGGCATCCCCATGATCATGATGTCCTCCATCGGCAACCGCGGCGATGCGGAACGGCTCAAAACAATTGGTTTTTCG
>JADFCT010000426.1 GCA_017161665.1 Candidatus Sumerlaeota bacterium | reverse complement strand
CCGTTATCACGATTTTCGCTTCCAGCGTCACTTGATGGATGGGGGAACCTGCGAATCCACGGTCTATCAGGCCTTTGGATATCTCAACGGCGCCGTCTGCATTCCCTTGGGCAACTACCACAATCGCGATGTCCGCCGCGGCCGGATCGCAGCCGAATATGTGTCCCTCTCCGACCTGGTCCACATGGTTCAACTCTTTCTGGGTCTGGTCCGCCACCGACGATTGCTCAATGAAATTCTGGCGGCGCCCAAGCCGGAATATGATGAAGCGTGTTGGGATTTGGGCGAACGAATGTTGTGGGAACCCAAATAATTCTGGAAAAAAGGGGCGGGACGTCTCTCGGTATTGCTTCAAGATCCCGATTTATTCGGTGGAAAGGAGAGCGTTTTTCCGGGTTTCTTTTCACTGATCTTTCCTGAAAATTTCGTTAAAATAACGCTTGCGTCGGCCGGGGGCGGCGCCTATGATCTTGGACTCTTGCCCGACATGCCGGGGTAGCTCAGTCGGTAGAGCAGAGGCCTGAAAAGCCTTGTGTCACGTGTTCGATTCACGTCCCCGGCACCACGATCCACCGTCCGACCGCTTGTTGCGGTCGTTTTTTGTTTAAACGTGTTTGACATTTTGAATCGCGCCGGCGCTTCGGTCGCGATTCCTCTGACCCAGGACACCGTCCCCAATCGATCGAGCGCGGGGCAGGCTATCAAACTCGGAATCTGATTTTCTTTGACTTGCCGGGGGTGGGGCTTTTCACTATTGAAGGAGCCTGTTATTTGACATTTTGACAAGGAGCGCATGATGAACGGTTTTCGATGGAGAGGTGACTTCCGGCGCTGGCTGGCCGTAGTGTGTTTGATTTCCGGGCTGGTGGCGACGGGGGCGCAGGGGCGTGAGCCGATTCAGTTGCATCCGGACAATCCGCACTATTTCCAGTGGCGCGGCGAACCGGTCATTCTGATCACGTCTGGCGAACACTATGGGGGCGTGCTCAATTCGGATTTTGACTATCAAACGTATTTTCAGACCCTGGGACGGGACAAGATGAATCTGACCCGGATCTTCAGCGGGGCGTATTGTGAAGGACCGGGGGACTTCAATATCAAAAATAACACCTTGGCCCCGGCGAAAGGGCGCCTCATCTGTCCTTGGGCGCGCAGCGATCAGGACGGATACGCCAACGGCGGCGCGCGGTTCGATCTAACGAAATGGGACCCGCAGTATTTTGCCCGGCTCAAGGATTTCATCACCGAGGCCGGGAAAAATGGCGTTGTCGTCGAGTATGTGCTTTTCTGCCCATTCTATAAAGACGCCATGTGGAACCTCAGTCCCATGAAGGCCTCGAACAACATCAACGGCGTGGGGACCGTGAAAAGCCGCGAGGATGTCTATACGCTGAAGGATGAAAAACTCACCGCCGTCCAGGAAGCCATGGTCCGCAAGGTCGTTACGGAACTGAACGGCTTCGACAATCTCTTCTATGAAATCTGTAACGAACCCTATTTCGGTGGCGTAACGCTGGAGTGGCAACGGCATATCGCGCAGGTGATTGTGGACACAGAGGCCAAACTGCCCAACAAGCACCTGATCGCCCAGAACATCGCCAACCAGGGAAAGAAAGTTGAAAATCCGGACCCCAATGTGTCCATTCTGAATTTTCACTACGCCAAACCCCCAACCACGGTGGGCGACAATTACGGATTGAATCGCGTCATCGGGGACGATGAGACGGGCTTCAGCGGGACGGAGCCGGAGCCGTATCGGATCGAAGCCTGGGACTTCATCATCGCCGGCGGGGGACTTTACAATAATCTCGATTATTCCTTTTCCGTGGGCCATGAAGACGGCACGGGGCCAATCGACGCCCCCGGCAGCGGCGGCGCGGAATTTCGAAAACAACTGGGGATTCTTCGGGATTTTATGGCTGATTTTAACTTTATCAAAATGCGCCCCGACAATGGGATTATCAAAAGCGCCCCGCCCGACAAAACCACGGTTCGCGCGCTGGCCCTGAAGGGACGGGCTTATGCGCTGTATGTCAACGGACCGGGATTGAAGGAATTGAAGCTGGACCTGCCTGAAAACAACTACCGGATCGCCTGGATCGACACGCTCACCGGCAAGGCGCTGGGACGAAAGCGGGTGGAGCATGGCGGAGGGGAACTGGCCCTGGAAGCGCCGGACTATAAGAAAGACGTGGCCCTGCGCATCCGCAGGGCCCGGAGCGAATCCCAGTAGGCCGATCAGGGTGGGCGCCGCATTTTATATTTGAATACGGACGGCTGGATGGCCGTTGGCGATTGGGCAGGTGAGTCCGCCTGCGCGACATGGAGGTGAGAGACGATGAATCGATGTTTTTTGCGGAAGACCTGCCAGCTACTGATCTTTGCGGGAGCGCTCGCCCGTCTGGCGCCGGCAAGTCCCTATGACTTTAATTTTGGCTGGCGCTTCGCCCCGGGCGAACATCCGGACGCGGCGGCGGTGGCTTTTGATGACTCGGAATGGGAAGCCGTGGACCTGCCCCACGACTGGGCGATTGCCGGTCCTTTCGGCGCGCCGACGGAACAGGGCCATACGGGCAAACTGCCGTGGCAGGGTGAAGGATGGTATCGAAAGACCTTCCACCTTTCCGAAGCCGACAAGGGCAAACGGCTGCAATTCATTTTCGACGGCGTCATGGCCTCTCCGAAAGTTTACCTGAACGGTCAGGCGGTCGGCGGCTGGATTTATGGCTATAACTCCTTTCATCTGGACGCTACGGAAGCCGCCCGATTCGGCGGCGACAACGTGCTGGCCGTTCATGCCGACACCCGCCGCCACCATTCGCGCTGGTATCCGGGCGCAGGGATTTATCGCAAGGTCTCCATGCGCCTCGTCGATCCCGTTCATATCCCGGTCTGGGGCGTCTTTGTGACCACGCCGGATGTTTCCGCCGACCAGGCCACCGTCCAGGTGGCGGTGGAGGTCGCCAACACGATGGCGCAAGGGCAGGATGTGGAACTCCAGTCAACGATCCTCGACCCCGACGGCCAGGCCGTGGCGGAAGTCCAAACGACGCTGACAATTCCCGCGGGTAAAACAGC
>JADFCT010000425.1 GCA_017161665.1 Candidatus Sumerlaeota bacterium | reverse complement strand
ACCCCGGCGGCCAACCGCGCTCTGGCATCCCTTTTCGAAAAACTGAACACGGCGGAAGTCGAGTACCCGGGAACCAATTTACGCCTCAAGTATGAGCTAGTAGACAAGGCAATTCGAGACCGAGATGGCGTCAGCGCATCTTCACAGGGGTAAAGTGTTCTGAATTTGGATTGGATAAAACTGGATAATCGCTGGCACAAAAATAGACTTCCTGACACATTCCTTTCAAAAATCAGCAATGACGGCAACACATACTACTGGACTCAAGTTTTCGGAGAAACAGGCAAAGGCTTTATCCCGACCGCCATGTCCGTGGATGGTTCCGCTGCCTACATTTCCGGTTTTACAAGCAATGACACGGCCTTTCTCTTGAAGGCCAACGCGGCAAGTTACGCTAACACCGCTATTTGGCAGCATGAAAACACTTTCCCCTCCATCGCGACGGATATCGATCTTGATGGGAGCGGCAATATTTATCAGTCATGCATGGCCGGCCCCTTTCTTTCGATCATGGAACAGCTCCATTATTGGCACCCCATTCCCCTCCCCTCCCGAATCCATCGGCGTTGTCACAAAATACAGCCCTACAGGAGACACGGTCTGGCAATGGGAATTTGAAAATTCCGAACTGATGTCTCCCTTTTCTATTGCCGCCGACACATCAGGCCATGCCTACGTCACAGGCGCTTACAAAGGCTATAGCATTTTTGACGCAGAAAACGGTTTTTATTCCAGGGGCGGGAGCGAGGATGTGTTCCTGTTGCGCCTTGACAAAAATGGCGAATTTGACTGGGTTAAAACGCTTGGCGGCTACGGAAACGACAGTGGCGAAAGGCTGTTTTTGGATGGGACCACGCTTTACATTGCGGGGCAATTCCGAAGCGGTTTCGATTTCGACTGGACCGATGGCCTGGACTATCAGTCGGCGGTTTCCCATTTGCAGAACGGATTCCTGACAAAGATAGGCGTGATTGATCCGACAACCGGCGGGATAGCCGGAAAAGTCGGCGGCAACATTAACAATACGACATTGCTGATTGGCAATGCGACCGTCGTTCTGGAAGGCACCTCCCATCAGACCACATCCACAGCCACCGGCGCGTTTAGTTTCAGCGATATTGAACCCGGAACCTATACCGTTACGGCGAGCGCCGATAATTTTGGTTCGGTCAGCAAGCAAGCAACCATCGCGGCGGGAGAGACCTCCGAAACCGGAACAATGGAACTTGCCCTGATGTGTTCACTGGACACGGGCGGGATTTCCGGGCAGGTCATGAGCACCGCCGGCAACGCCAACCTTTTGGTAGGTGGCGCGACCGTTACGCTTGAAGACAGTTCCGGCAGCGTGTCTTTTACCGAGACAGCGGCCGCGGACGGCGTTTTTTCGTTTACAAATATTCCAGAAGGCACCTATACGCTGCGCATCGAAGCGGATAATTTTCAAACCATCACCAAAATCGTCTCGGTCCAACCGGGTGAAAACATCACCTTGCCGACTTCGGAAACACAGGTTGGCATTGAATGCGGGGATGGCGTGCCGGGCGATGCCAATAGAGACGGCAAAATATCTCTTGAAGATGTGGTTTATAACCTTCAGGTAATCACGGCCATTAAATAAGCCAATTCACTTGCCGCTTAAAACTGAGCCCGTCGCTATTTGGTGGCGGGCTTTTTGTTTCTGGGCGCCGCCGGCGCTGCCATGCTACAGACAGCACCATGAAAAACGTCTACGATTCCATCCAGACATATTTGAAGGCCCTGGACCCCCCCGACGGGGCGCCCCGCTATTCCCGAGCCGGAAGGGCGGGTAAGCATTGACCACCACGGCCGTCAATCAGCTTGTCACCAAGTGGGCCGAAAACCACGCCAAGCTCAAGGGGGCTTTCGGCGCCCATACGTTGCGGAAGACATGGGGCTACCATAAAAGGATGCAGGGCGTATCCTGGGAGGTCATCTGCAAACGCCTGAACCCCGCCACCCAAGCCGTCACCATGCGATATCTCGGCATCGAGAATAAAGAGGTTGAAGAGAGTCGGTTCTGATGTGGGGGGTGTTTTAGCCTTGGACCTGACCATGGGCGTGGACACCGCCCTCGTCGGTCTGGTGGACCCGGTCGGGATCCTGGACCTTGAACCCTCAGCTTTTTAGGCGTATGATGCAACCATCATCCAGGGGATAGGGATCGCGACCCGAACTCCGGCTTTCCTGGGCCGGCTTCCCCTGGATTACCACCAGGACGCGACAGGAGGCGAAATTGTCTGAGGAAATCATTACCGCCAAGGAGTTGACCGAGCGATGGGGGATGACGCCTTTAGAGGCGGAGATAATTGTTTCGGTAAGTAAAAACAGATCGGATTGCGAGCGTTTAATTCGTGACAGACACCTTCTTGAGAAGTTTATAGAGCATATAGTATGCAAAAATGTACAGCGTGAACGTGCTGCCAATCCACCAATATGGCGCCCTGGTCAATATGAATATGTTGCCGATGCAGATGAACTTATCACATGGGAAGAGGCGATAAATGACTTTGGCCTTGAAAAGCATAAGCTCTTCAAGGCCGTATACGAGGCGAAAATCTTTGCATATAAGTCGGCTTGCGAGTATAGGTCGGGTATTTTGTACATGATGTGTTCCGATATCGCCGGAAGACGAAAACTCTTGCATAGGTTTCGGAAGGAAGGACATCCAGCAGTTTTCCCGACAGTCGATCCAGATTCCATTACTTTAGAAAATATAAAGGAATGTCTTTTCAAGCGGGCTGACATTGAGGCGCTTGTGATAGGGGATGGAACTGTCTCCGGGTACTCTGAAATGCGAGATTACATCAAAAAACTCGGAATAATCTTACCTGAAAATTTTTTTGAAGTCCGCATGAGGGGGAGAAGGGAAGAGGGTCCTATAAAAAAAATGTATGGCGTAATGGAACTGTTCAAGGGGGCGGAACGAAAAAGCAAAAGCAAGAGCGCCCCGATAATTATTGAGAAAAGCAAGCTATATCGTTGGGTTGAAGAATATAAGCACGACTTCCCTGAAAAATATTTTAATCGCGAAAAAGTCACTACATCCGAAACTTCATA
>JADFCT010000424.1 GCA_017161665.1 Candidatus Sumerlaeota bacterium | reverse complement strand
CAAGGCGGCCTCCATCTTTCATGTTCTCATTCGCCCGACGCCCGGTGTCGATCCCCCGCTGGCGAACGGGGATCAGGTGAAATTCCACACCGGGACCAGCGAGGCGGCGGGCAGGATCTATTTAATGGATGGAAAAACGCTCGATGACGCCCGGGGCGCGCTGGCCACGGTGGTGACGAACCATCCGGTCCCCGCCGCCGTCCGGGACCGGCTGATTCTGCGCCGGCCATCGCCAGCCCGGACGATCGCGGGTGGACAGATTATTGACATTTGCCCCGGCGACAAACGGCCTCCGCGCAAAAAAGCGCTTCCCCGTTTGCAATCCATTCGCGAAGCCTGGGCCGATGGAACGGATGAAGGGGCGGAACTCGATCGCCGTCGGATGGACTGGCTTTTGGCCAATGAACGGCTCACCGGGGCCGACCGCGACGAGATTGCCCGGTCCCTGCTGATTCCGCCGGAGGCTGTCGCTGTCGCCATCGAAGGGCTGGTCGCCGAACAATCTGTTCGGATGCTTCCCGGGGGGCGCGCCATCAGCGACGCCATTTACCGCGGATTGCTTTCGGCCCTGAAAGACCGCCTCAATCAGGAACTGACCCAGAACAAGGCCCTCAGCATTCCCGTCTCCGCCTTGCGCCAGCAGTTCGGTTTCCCGCCTGCTTTGTGGAACAGCCTCCAGGCGGATCTGGAAGCCGATCCCCAGCTCGCGATCCTGTCCGGCAAGTTCGTTCTCCGCGATGGAATGGCTCAACTGTCGGCCGAGGATCAGAAACTGGCTCGCGACCTGTTGCTCCTTTTTAAGAAAGCCGGCTTCCAGACGCCCCGTCCCGATGAACTCGGCGAACGGCTTCGGGCGCCCGAACCGCGCATTGACCGGATTCTGAATCATTTGTGCGATCAGGGGCGCCTGATTCGTCTGGACAAACATGTCATTCTCACCCGCGAGACCTATAAGGTCGCTCAGGATATGGTCATCCAGACCATTCGCCGGCAGGGAACGATCGATACGCCGGCCTTCAAGGCTTACATCCGTTCGTCGCGCAAATACGCTCTGGCCATCCTGGAGTATATGGACGCCCGCCGGATCACCCTGCGCGTGGGGAACGAGCGGAAATTGACGCCGGATTATGAGAAGTACACGATTTAGGGGAGGCCTTATGGGGGAGGGTGGATGAAATGGAGGGGCTGTGTGTCTTTCCGGCAAAACACGAAAGATGGCGCCTTTCGAAAAGACAGCAATTTTTCAGTTGCGCCGTTTCAGTCAAATCCTCTAAATAGACATGTTCTGTTCGCACAGCGGCAGACGATTCAGCGCCTGAAGCAACTCGTTGGCATCGTTCCCGGATCGCTCACGGAATCGATCGGCGGATCAGGCCACACACCCATATAAATCGATTGAGGAGGCCTTTTGCCCATGTCGCTCAGACAACGCCGAACATCATTCATCCTTGCCATTATTTTCGTGATGGCCGCGCTGGGCGCTCCCCAGACGTCTGCTGATGACGATGTGTACCGGGAAGCCAGCACCAGCCACAAGATCTTCCACAAGCTTGGTCGTGGCGCGACCAATCTGCTGACCGGATGGATCGAAATTCCCCGCTACATCGCCAAGGAATGGCGCGAGTATGATCCGTTCACCGGTTTCTTTGTCGGTGGAGCCGAAGGTTGCGCCTGGGCCGTTGGCCGCACCGCCACCGGCGCCTATGATATCTGCACCTTCTTCCTGCCCATCCCGGCGGATTATGAGCCGTTGATGGAGCCGGAATTCATTCTGCCGGGCATTTGGGGCGAACCGATCCCGGAGATGGATCCTGTGACAAGCCTGGAACCGCTGCACTAAGAGTTGATGCCCAATTTTTTCGATGGCCGGGATGTTCATTCCCGGCCATCGTTGTTTGTCTCCGGCCCTGCGCCAGCCATGTGGTCATGGCGTGGGGTGGGGCGTTGAGCCGGAGAACCTGGCGCAGGCCCGTGGGTCTGTCCGCCGCCCAAACGGATTCTTTGTAAGACAGGAGCGATTCCATGGCCAAAGAGACGGGGTTTCTCAAGCAAGTCGCAGTTTTGGATAAGGGATTCGTCCAGCTTGTTGACGTGATGGGATCGGATCAGCGGGTAGTCGATGCCGCTCGGGTGTCCACCGGCTCCAAGGCGGATCCGGAACGGGACAAGAAGTTGATTTTTTATCTCATGGAAAATCTCCATGAGACGCCCTTCGAGAAAATCGTTTTCGAGTTCAACGTCAAGTGTCCCCTGTTTGTCGCCCGCCAGTGGCAACGCCATCGCATTGGGTCGTTCAACGAACGCTCGGCGCGCTATCGTGTTTTTGATCTCGATTATTATGTGCCGGGATTGGATGTCCTGCCAGACGTGTACAGCCCGGAAGATGTTCAGGCCTATGTCAAGGCCTTGAAGCAGAGTTACAAGTTGTACGAGTCCATGATTGCGAAAGTCGCCGAACAGCCGAAGAGTCGTTCGCGCGCCCGCGAAGTGTTTCGCGGTTTGCTCGGCGTGGCCTACTACACCGAGTTTTTCTGGACGGTTAATTTCCGTTCCCTCATGAACTTCCTTAAACTTCGGCTGGCCCAGGATGCCCAATATGAAATTCGCGCCTATGCCGAAGCCATCCATGCCTTGGTTCCCGAACATATCCCTTGGACCTACGAGGCTTTTGAGACGTTCGTTCTCAAGCAATCCCCCAAAATTGAATCCGATGATTGATTCGGTGTGCGGCTTATTGTCGGAAGGATCGGAAGGCGCGGCCGCTGGATTGTGTCGCCCCTTTCGATTTTTCTTTGTTTGGTCGGCCCGTTTATTTCCGCCAGGACCAGAAGCCCGGGCTGGGGGGCTTTTCTTCGATGCCGAAGGGAATCCGGTTTTCAAAATCGGTGGGCAGAATGGGGCTTTCGTCCGGCTCCAGAACCGTGGGCGTGATGAAGAACAGGATGTCGCGCGCTTCAGTTGATAGAGACTTACTCTTGAACAGAAGGCCAATGATCGGAATGGCGCCGAGAATGGGAACCCGCGATTCTGTGACGATTTCCCGATCGTTTTGCAGTGTGCCCAGAATCAGCGTCTCGCCGCTG
>JADFCT010000423.1 GCA_017161665.1 Candidatus Sumerlaeota bacterium | reverse complement strand
CCCGGTCTGGAACAAATCCTTTCGCGAACACCACACGATCCAATCCAAACCGGCCGACGTGACCCGGGCCGCCCGCGCCGCCGTCCAGGCCATGGACTGGGACGGAGCCTATCATATCGACGCGGATCATATCGGTCTGGGCACAGTGGACGCATTCATTGAGAGCAGTGATTTTTTCACGCTCGATGTGGCCGATTTCACGGGACGCCCGGCGCCGGAAGCCGAAATCAACGCCTTCGTGGATAAGTACAGCCATTTCGATGGCGAACTGGCCATCACGGGCATCAACGAGCCATTGTGGGTTTGTAAGGAAGAACTGCAAACCATTGCGCGCAAATACCTGCTCGCCATCCAGGAGGCCGGACGCATCTATCGCCACATCGCCGGCATCAAGGGCGCCGAAAACTTCATCACCGAAGTGTCCATGGATGAGACCGACGCCCCCCAGAAGCCATTGGAACTGCTGTTCATACTGGCGGCCATCGCGGAAGAAGACATTCCGGCCCAGACCATCGCCCCCAAGTTCACCGGCCGCTTCAACAAGGGCGTGGATTATGTGGGCGACGTCAGCCAGTTTACCCGCGAATTTGAAGGGGATCTGGCCGTGATCGATTTCGCTATCGAGGAGTTCGGGCTGCCCCAGAATCTGAAACTCAGCGTCCATTCGGGGAGTGACAAGTTTTCCATCTATACCTCCATGTCCCAGGGGATTCGGCGTTTTGCCTCAGGGCTGCACCTCAAGACGGCTGGAACCACCTGGCTGGAGGAACTCATCGGCCTGGCCATGGCCGAAGGCGAGGGATTGGAAATCGCCCGCGCCATCTATCGCCAGGCCCTGGGCCGCTTTGACGAGTTGTGCAAACCCTATGCCACGGTCATCGACATCAATCGCAAGGTGCTGCCCGATCCGGATGCGGTGGATCGATGGGACGGCGAACGGTTCGCCCAAACCCTGCGCCACGAGCGGGGCTGTGACCGATACAATCCCGACTTCCGACAACTGCTGCATGTGGGCTACAAGGTCGCCGCCGAGATGGGCGAGCGCTATACCAAAGCCCTCGAAAAATATGAATCGATCATTGCGCCTCATGTAACCCATAACATTTACGACCGGCACATCCAGCCATTGTTTGTCGATCCGGTTCAGGCGTTATGACCACCGGGCCGGGCCGTTCCCGAAATAAAGTCCAAACGGAATCGTTTTGAATTCAACAGCGACAAATAAACCGAACTCCAACGGCAATCGATTGATCGTGCGGCGGATCTGGCCGTATCTCAAGCGCCATAAAGTGAAGCTCTTGGTGGGCCTCGCCTTCCTGTTGATCAACAACTACGTGGCCGTCCGCATTCCCCGTCATGTGGGGCAAGCCTTTGAATTTCTGGCCAACGCTTTCCGGACCCAAACCGAGGACTTATCCGTCTTCTATGGCGAACTGATGTGGGTGCTCATTCTGGCGCTCCTATCTGCCGTCATGCTTTTCTCCCGCCGCCTGCTGATGATTACGGCCAGCCGCGACATGGAATACGATTTCCGAAACGACGTGTTTGCCAAGCTCCAGAATTTATCGCCCTCCTACTTCGACCGCCACCCCACGGGCGACCTCATGTCCCGGGCCACGAATGACCTGGACGCCATCCGCGACATCATGGGCCCCGGCATCATGTACATGGCCGACTCCTTGACAGTCTTTCCCTTCGCGTTGATCGCCATGACACAATACAGCCTGGCGTTGACGGGGCTGGCCCTGATTCCAATCGGTCTCTTCGCCGTGATTGTGCGCCTGGTGATGGGGCGGATATTTTTCTATTCCAAGGCCCGTCAGGATCTGCTGGGCGAGATCAGCGCCGACACCCAGGAATTCCTCTCCGGCGTCCGGGTGGTCAAGGCTTACGGTCAACAGGAGAATCGCCTGGCGCAATTCAAAACCATCAACCAACGCTTTGTGGACGCCAACCTGTCGCTGGCCCGTTTGCGCGCCCTGCTCCACCCGTCCATCCAGATGGTGATCCTGCTCGGCTATGCGCTGTTGCTGACCTTTGGCGGGCGGCTGGTTTTCAAGGACGTCATCGGTCTGGGCGAATTGATCGCCTTTCTGGGCATCTATCGTCTCTTGATCTGGCCGGTGGTGGGCTTCGGCTTTGTCTTGAGTCTCTGGCAGCGCGGGGCGGCGGCCATGGCGCGCGTTGAGGATATTATCAGCGCCCGGTCGGATGTGACGGCTCCCGAAGCGGCAGCGGATGCCGGTTCACCCGTCCGCCTGACGGGTCCCATCGAAATCCGGAATCTGACCTTCGCCTATCCCGGCGGCGACGGGCCGGTCCTGCATGATCTGTCGCTGACCATCCCCGCCGGGCGTTCCCTGGGGATCATCGGTCCCACCGGCGCGGGCAAGTCCACGCTCGTTTCCCTTATTCCCCATTTTTATCCCGTGGCCCGCGATCAAATTCGCATTGGCGGGCGGGACATCAATGACATCCCTCTGAATCAACTGCGCCATTCCATTGGCTATGTCCCCCAGGAGACGTTCCTTTTTTCCGATTCCATTCGCGGCAATGTGGCCTTTTCCGATCCGGCCCACGCCGAACGCGACGCCCGGGTCGAAGCCGCCACCCGAATCAGTCGCCTGGCGGCGGATGTAGAAGGCTTCCCGCAGGGGCTGGACACGCGGTTGGGCGAGCGGGGCATCAACCTGTCCGGGGGGCAGAAACAGCGCGCCTCCATAGCCCGGGCCGTATTCCGCGATCCTGAAATCCTGATCCTGGATGACGCCCTGTCGGCCGTCGATACGGAAACGGAAGAGCAGGTTCTGGAGCAGTTGAGTCAGTTCATGGACAATCGGACCACTATCCTGATCTCCCACCGCGTTTCGGCGGTGCGATTGTGTGACGACATCGTCGTTATCCACGAGGGGCGGGTGGCCGAACAGGGAACCCACGAAGACCTGCTGGAGCGGAACGGTCTGTACACCCGGATTCATCAGGCCCAGCAACTGGCGCGGGAAATCGAAGAAGAAAACGGCTCGACTGATTTTACGGGGAATTGAATTCCATCCGATCCGAAGCGCCTCGATTATCCATCACGCGAATGCGGAGGAC